>JBGPOI010000310.1:0-6194 GCA_041487975.1 Binatia bacterium
ACGCCATACAACATCGTAATTGTTGATTTTCCGGCCTGTGGTCATACGCGCCTGGTGAGCAACCTGATTGACGTGATGCCGGAAGAAATCAGTATTGGCATGCCGGTCGTGCTCGTATGGGAAACAGCGGGCAATGGCAGGGTCGTGCCGCGGTTCAAGAAGAGAAGTGATTGAGGACGCGTACTGATGCTGTCAGGTTGTTGAGCGTCCCCTGCCCGAAGCCGTGCCGGGTTCAGGGTCAGGTCGTGAATGATGAATCCTCTCTTCCGTCGCCAACCTTATATTTCAAGACCTGACCCCTTCCTTTCCGTGGCTGCGTCTCGCATCACGGAAAGGGGCGCAGAGAAGTCGGTGGCAGCGTTGGTGTCTGGCCGATTCTGCTGTTTGACAGTTACTCGCCGAACGATTACGGATAGCAGTTCATAGACAGTCGGATGACAACTCGTAACCAAAACCGCTGAAACCCGGTCTCGACCACTGACGTAAGAGTGGAGGGGGGAGATTATGCAGTACACGAAGCTCGGTAAAACTGGCATCACCGTATCGCGCATCTGCTTGGGGTGCATGACCTATGGCGGCGGCCCGCAGCCCTCGTGGGCGATGCGACGCGACTGGGCACTGGGCCCGGAGGAAGCGCGCGAGCATTTTGCGCTTGCGCTTGAGGCTGGCGTCAACTTTTTCGATACGGCGGACGTCTACTCCGTGGGCGCGAGTGAGGAAATCACCGGGCGGTGGCTCAATGAGATGGCCGCGCGCGATGACATCGTCGTGGCCACCAAAGTACATGGTGCGATGGGTCCTGGGCCGAACCGTCGCGGGCTCAGTCGCAAGCACATCATCGAGGCCTGTGAGAATTCTCTGCGCCGGCTCAAGATGGACTATATCGACCTCTACCAGATCCACCGCTGGGACTACACGACTCCCATCGAGGAGACCCTTGAGGCCCTCGACTCACTGGTACGCAGCGGCAAAGTACGGTATTTGGGCGCCAGCAGCATGGCGGCGTGGCAGTTTTCTCAGGCGCTCTCCCTCGCCAAGGAACAGGGCTGGCAGCGATTCGTGGCGATGCAGAACCACTACAACCTGATCTACCGCGAGGAGGAACGGGAGATGCTCCCGCTCTGCATTGACCAAGGCGTGGCCGTGATTCCCTGGAGTCCGCTGGCACGCGGCTTCTTCGCAGGCAACCGCGCGCCCGAAAGCGGAGCGCTGATGACCAAGCGGGCGGAAACCGACGAGTTTGCCCACAGGACGTATTTCCGCGAGAATGACTTTGCGGTCGCCGCCGCGGTGGAGCAGGTTGCCAAACAACAGGGTGTGACACCGACCCAGATTGCCTGCGCCTGGATTCTGCAGGCCCCAGGCGTAACGGCGCCGATCATTGGGGCCACCAAAACCCAGCATCTCAAGGAGATCTTCGCGGCGGTTGATATCACGCTCAGTGCTGAAGAGGTAGCGGCAGTCGAGGAGCCCTATCGGCCTCATCCTATCCTCGGGCACGAGCAGCCCAAACCGGCAAAGATGGTGAAATGAGACGTGCGCTGGCTTGGCCAGTCGTCGCACCAAGGGGTAGTGGTGTAGTTTGGCGTCTGTTTCAACAACAATTGTAGGGGTCCGATTCATCGGACCCGAGAAAGGGCTTGATAAATCAAGCCCCTACCAAGTGACCGGTAAACAGCATTAACTGGTGGCCCTCAGCCCAACAGGGAAATGCACCACCATCAAGAAAACTCTTTTTCCCCCGCTCAGAGCATGATAGAAAGGGGAAAAGCCTCTACTCACTTTTGCAAAAGGAGGGGACTCTACGATGAAGAATGAGCGTTTTCCGTATCCCGGCGCGATTGACGCGGACGGGCATATCCTTGAACCGCCGGATACGTGGGAAAAATATATCGACCCGCAATATCGTGATCGGGCAATTCGCATCACCAAAGACCGGGACGGGCTGGAAATACTGGAGATTGGCGGAGGGCCATCCAAGTACCGCAAGCCTGGGCAGTTGGCGCAGTCAGGAGCGATGGGCAAGAAGGGAGACGAACTGAAACCGCATCCCGACAAAACCTACGTGAACCAGGCGCCCTTTGGTGCAATGGACCCCAAAGAACGCCTCGCCCGGATGGATCAAGAGGGCCTCGAAAAAGCGATCATCTATCCGACCCTGGGGTTGGCATGGGAAACTGAGGATGTAGACGATCTTGAGCTGCAAGCCGCCTATGCCCGCGCGTATAACCGCTGGGTCGTGGATTTTTGCGCCGATTCCGCTGGCCGCCTTATTCCCATTGCCCATATCTCTTTTGGTGATCCCCAGGAGGCCGCTCGTGAGTTGGAACGGGCGGTCAAGAGTGGCTGCAAGGGCGCCTTTTTCGTGCCCTTTACCCCGACCTACAAGTCGCATGCGCACCCCGATTATGACCCCTTCTGGGCGAAGGCCCAGGAGTTGAACGTTCCGGTGGGGATTCATCCGAGTGGAGAGCCACCAGCCAAGCGCGTTCACCAACGCTTCCGCGACATGCAGAAGTGGGCGCTATGGCACCACAATGTCCACGGCGCGCAGGGTCCCTTACAAGCCTTTACGGCGCTGTTTCAGTATGGGCTGTTTGACCGGTTCCCCACCATCAAAGTGGTGGTGTTGGAGTCGGGAGCTGGCTGGGCGGGCTATCTGCTCAACCGCATGGATGCAGTATACGACAGTCCGTTAGGGGACACAGTGCCGCTGAAAGAAAAGCCGAGTTACTACTTCTACCGGCAGTGTTGGATCTCAGGCGACCCGGATGAAAAGGCCTTTGGCAACGTTGTCGACTTTGTCGGAGCAGACAAATTCTTCTGGGCGTCGGATTTCCCGCATTTTGACCACCCGGGGAATTATATGGATGAGCTGCGCGAGCTAGTGGAGCCGCTGTCGGCCTCGACCCGCCAGAAGATCATTGGCGAGAACGCAGCTAAAGTCTACGGCATCTAAAACCCGGTAGCGGAACAATTGTCTAAGAGGCTGTTTGGAAAGTTGGGGTGTGGTGTCATTGCGAGCGCAGCGAAGCAATCTTTGCTCTTGTCTTTCAACCTTCGAGAGATTGCTTCGTCGCTCGCGGCTCCTCGCAATGACGGTTTCCTCTCACTTTTCCAGACAATCTCTCAGGCCACTTCTTTGAATTGCACGACATCGACTGTTAACCGTGCGACCGGCTTGGCTCGGGACGCTGCCAGTTTTTCCATCACCTTGTACACCGCGGCCTGAAAGTATTTCTCTCCACATTGCTGACACACGCCTGCTGGGACCTTTTCGATCACTTTGAGCTTTTGTCCCCAGCGAAAGTCAACATTGACCTTTTCTTGGACGACTCTCCCCTTACAGAAATAACATTCTGTCATCATAGGATTACCTTCGTAGCTTCTCGGTATGCGTAAAGGAGATTATATACTTCCCCTGACCGGTCTTCTCTTTAATCGCCTCGATTGTCACACGAGTTCTTCCAACAGCGCCTTCGCCTCTTGCAAGTCTTTTGTGTCAAACCCTTCGGTGAACCAGCCGTAGATCTCTGCCAGCATCTGCCGGGCTTCTTCCTTCTTACCCTGGCTCTGCCACAGCCGGCTTAGGCTCATCACCGCTCGCAGCTCCAGCGATTTTGCCTGCTGCTTGCGCGCAATTTTAATAGCTTTCCAAAAACATGCTTCCGCTTCAGACTCCGGACTTCGGACCTCGGACTTCGGACTTTTTGGAACTTGAAACTGGGAACCTGAAACTTGAAACTTTTGCAGCGTCAGCTCGCCTTTCAGCCGATACAGCTCCGCTTCGTAATAATGCTCCTTGTGTTTGTCCGCCACAGCCAGTGCCTCGGCCAGCACGCTTAATCCCTCTTCGGTCTGTCCCATCTTCCCATGCACCTCGGCCAGCAGGGCAAGAAACTGCGTGCGTCCATTCTCTGCCCCCGTAGCGCAGGTGGCTATGCCTTGGCGTATTTGCACAGCCCCCTCTTCCCCTTGTCCTTTCTGGGACAGCGCCCAACCTCGTAGGGTCATTCCCCACGCTAACGGGGGCACAAACCCTTGCTCGGTGGAAAGGGCAAGACCTGCTTCGGCCCGCTCCAGGGCGGCCCACCATTCCTGGCGAAGCTGATGGAGCGAGGCAGCAAAAACCAAGGCAATGCTCAGGCTAAAAGGGTGAGACAGCGCTTGGGCTAAGGTGATGGCCTCCTGGCTCCTCTTCAAAGCCTGGTCTGGATAGCCGAGCAACCACAAGGCCCAGGCCGCATAAGCTAAGCAGGACACTCCAGGGTCAATTACATAGAAGAAGGGCTGTGAGCGGTACCGCTGGGGTTCATGGAGAGCAATGCTGTGTTCCAGGTGCGCTCGGGCTGGGGCTAACTCTCCCAGCCAGTACAAGGTAGTGCCCAATGCCCGGTGGGCTTCCACGAGCAGGGCAGGGTCTTGCAGGCGCTGGGCTAGAGTAAAACATTGCCCCCCCAGCTCACGTGCTATCTGTGACTCTCCTCGGGAATTATAAAATCTTTGGAGCCCTATTAGCACGGGGAAGAGCTGGGATGTCTCCCCAATCTGCTGGCACAACTCTCGTGCCCGTGTATAGGCTTTTTCCACCTCTGGGACGGCATAGCCCTTAGCAGCTATTAAGGCAGAGCCGAGAGCGGTCTGCAGGGGCAGTTCTTGCTGTGAGCGTTCGCGGGTATCCGGCAGAGTCTTGAGCAACTCCAGCCCTTTGGTCAGATGGCTGATTGCCTCCATATGAGCCGAGCGGCCAACAGCTCTCTGCCCTGCCTGCTGCCAGTAGGGAATAGCTTGCGTGACAAGCCCTGCCTCGGTGTAGTGATGGGCCAGTAGTTCAGGCTGGGTCTCGACCGTCTCAGGAAAGCGTTCCGCCAACACCTGGGCTATCTGCTGGTGATACTGCTGCCGCGTGCTCTTCAGCAACGACTGATACGCCGCATCTTGAATGAGCGCATGCTTGAAGACATACCGCGCCTGCGGCGGCAGTCCCCGCTGGAAGAGAAACTCGGCGTCCACTAACCGTGCCAGCTCGCGTTGCAACGTCCCCTCATCCCAAGAGAAGATAGAGGAGACGGCCTGAAGCAACTCATAGGAAAACTCCCGCCCCAGCGTCGCGCCAAGCTGTGCCACTTCTTTGCCTGGCCCCAGCCGATCGAGCCGGGCCATGAGTGCATCGTGCAAGGTTGCAGGAATCCCCAGCGGTAGGGGCACGGCATGCCGTGCCCCTACATCCTCCGACTCCATCAGCATCTTGGTCAATTCTTCCACAAACAGCGGCACCCCATCAGTTTTAGCCACGATCTGCTGCAACACCTCGAGAGGCAGGGCTTTGCCACCTGTGATTCGCGTGACCATCACCTCGGCCTGGGTGCGTGGGAGGCGGTTGAGCGTGAGCGAGGTGAGGTGCGAGCGGTTCGCCCACGGTGGGGTGAACTCTGGCCGAAAGGTCAACAGCAGGTACATGCGGGCCGTGGGCGCCTGGGCAATCAAGAGGTCGAGCAACTCCAGCGTGGAGGGATCAGCCCAGTGCAGGTCTTCCCACGCCGAGAGCAGTGACTGTCGCTCCGCCTCCTTCAGCAGCCAGGTGACTATGGCTTGTTGCGTCTTTTCCTTCTGTTTCTGCGGCGTGAGGGTGAGTGGAGGGTAGTGAGCAGGGAGAGGCAAGGAGAGCAGATGCGCTAGGAGCGGAATAGTGTCCGCTTGTAGGGGCGCACGGCTGTGCGCCCCTACCTCTAATTTGCGCAGTTTCTCCTCAGGAGAGTCTTCACGCTGGAATTGCAACACCCGCTGCAACAGCTCGATCACAGGATAGAGCGCGCTGTTCTGATGATAGGGCGAACAGCGGCACTCTAACCGTGGGTGTTGCTCTGTGGCAATCCGCTCTTTGAGCACTTGCACGAGACGCGATTTACCAATGCCCGCCTCGCCGCTGAGCAACACTACCTGTCCGGCCCCCTCCTTCGTCCGCTCCCAGCGTTCCCATAACAGCCCGACCTCCTGCTCGCGGCCCACCAGCAGGGTCAGCCCGGTGCGGGTAGCGACCTCAAAGCGGCTCTGGACCCCGCTCTCCTCCAGGACCCGGTATACGTCCACCGGAACAGAGATCCCTTTCACCGTATGGGGACCAAGGCTGCGGCACGCGAAAAACCCTGCGCTCAGGCGATAGGTCGCGCCGCTTATCACCACGGTATCGGGCT
>JBGPOI010000311.1:0-6192 GCA_041487975.1 Binatia bacterium
CTCCCGTGTGTCCTCATATCGTTTCACGTTGGGACGCAATCTCGACAAGAATGCCCAGACCTTGATTAACTTCCTTCACCATGCTCAGTAGGTTAGAAACTTTTTGAGAAGCGCTCCTTGGTTCACCTCTGATTTTCCCCATGAGGGAAATGTCGAACGCTGCCGGCGAGAGATCACTGCACTGGAGAACTGGGAAGGTCTCTCAAGTGAAGAAAAACGCAAGATGCTGTCAGACAACGCCCGCCGGTTTTATTGCCTCCCTGGGTAGCACGCTGGAAATCCCAATGCATAAAAAGCGCCAGGGGATGGCAGCGGTGGTTGCCGTGGCTGCGCCTTATTGGGCTGGGGAAGCAGAAGTCGTCCGCGCCTACTTTAGCCGCCCGCGAACACGAGTTCAGGATCTGTTCTGGCTGAGAGCCCAGGCCTATAAAGAAGCCCGACCTTTCCGAGACCTGCCAAAAGACTTGCAAGCGGAATTTCTGCGAACTGGGGCCGTTCGGAATCACCCCGACGGAACCGAAACTACCCAAAGAATCGCCGAGGAAACACGACATTTTTGCTTACTAGCTGACTTGCTAGCGAACTGCTGCGGGGTGACTGTTGCCCTCACTGACGTTGTGACACTTCCAGAGGACCGTAAGCTGCAGGAGTTGCGCGCAGCCTTAAGAGCCCAGGGTGGAGAGTTGCAGCGCGCGGCTATCGCGTTTACTGAGGGAGGCGGGGGCGCCATGTTTCAGGTCTTAAGCCAGCTCGATGGCGGGGAGTTGGAGCGCAAGATTGCGTCGGTATTCCAGATCATCGCAAAAGAAGAAATTCTCCATGGCCCCATGGAAATCCATACGATCGCTCGCCATGCCAACAGCGAGGTGGATTGGCAACGAGCGCGGACGATCGTCCATGTCGTTTCGCGGCAGCGCCTGTTGATGCGGAATGAGATGTTTGGCTCCCCGCTCAGCTCAGCCAGACTGCAAGAGATCGATGCAGGACAGATCCAGCCCTGGCCGATGCCTGTCTCTTTGTGAGGAAGGAAGGCATGCCCGAGACGAAAGAGCCCCTTAATATCCTTGCGGTTGCGCCTCTGCCTTTTCGTCGCGATGGAGTAGAGACTTTCCTGTTTGGCGGGACAATCTTTTTTGCCGAGTTGCTTCCCCGTCTTGCGCAGTTGGGTCACACGGTGCGAGTAAGCGCGGAGGCCCCGGCGGCGCAGGAGGGGGAAAAACGGACCGGTCTGGACTGGGACATTCCCAACCTTGCGGTTGAGTGGTTTGCCTGTGAATATCACCGCGGATCCAGCCTTGCCTCGTCGCTCCCTCCAGAGCCGGCACATATTCAGGTAAGAGCGATGTTCGATCGTATGGTGAGAGAGAACAGGCCGGATGTCGTGCTTCTTGGGCGAGAGACTTTGGCTTGGCATCTCGTGGATCTTTGCCAAGAACTCGCCCTCCCTTCTTGCTTGGTCGTGCATGGTTCGCCAACGGCTGCCTTTATGCGGGATACTTACCCAGAGCCGGTAAAACGGAAACTCGTTGAGTGCTTTGCTCGGAGCGATCGTCTCGTGACTGTGGCTCCATATCTAGAAAAAATCATCAGGAGCTTCGGGATCACACGGGTCCAGACGATTCCCAATGTGGCCGATCCGACGCGATTCCGTCCCCTCCCGCGGGACCGGCTCCTCCTGAGAGATTTGCGGATTTCCCCTCATCAGGTGGTGGTGGGCCACGTCTCTGCTCTGAAGCTGATGAAGCGACCTTTAGATGTCGTGCAATCAGCAGATCTCGTCCTCAGGTCGAATCCTGATGCCGCCTATCTCATCGTTGGTGAAGGACCATGTCGGAAAGAGATGGAAGAACTCGGCAAGAGAAAGGGCATTGCTGAGAACTTCAGGTATGTTGGAGAGGTCAGTCATCAACAGGTACCGCAGTATCTGAACCTTATGGACATCGTTCTCCTACCTTCGGAAAGTGATGGGGTCCCTTTGTTGGTGTACCGTGAAACCCAAGCGTGCGGTCGGGTCTTGTTAGTCAGTGATATTCCGGCTGCACGCGAGACTATTGTGGATGGAGAAACCGGCGTGCTCTTTCGATTCGGCGACATGCAAGATCTCGCAACGAAAACCCTCACTTTGATGAGGGACCCAGTGTTGCGTCAAAAGATCGGAGAACAGGCACGAGCCGTCGCCGTAACGCGGACCCTGGACCAGTGGGTTCGTGCCTATGATGACGTGTTACGACACACTGCGTTACTACGCATGAAGCCTACTGAAAGGGAAAGCTGAGCGCGGCCATGCCTGTATGGATGCCGGGCGTAGAGACGCGACTCTACCGGTTCATCGCGAAAATCGCAGCCATGCAGCTTGGGCGACTGAATCCGGTGTTGAGTGTATACACCAGAAGAAGTGTCGCTTGTGGCGAAGTCGTCTTTGGCAAGAGCGATATTGATTTCCACATCCTCATCAAGCCTTTTGCCGAGATAGCTCCCGAGACGAGATTCCTTCGGGATCTCGCTAGCAGATTTCTGAACGTAAAACGGCTGCTTCCGTGGGTGGGACACTGTGAAGTGAGTACCCTCGTTGAATTAGCAAATTGGTATCAGGTCCGGCCGTACACGTGGTATCGGGATAGAGGGTGGCTGCAGCTCTACGGTCAAGAGTGTGAACGGCGTCATGTCGTTCTCACCGACGGGGAGCGGCGAGATTCGCTGTTATGGTGGTTCTTCCAGGTGTGGGAATCTCTTCCTGGATTCTACCGGACAGAAGACGTGCGCAATTGCTGCAACCAACTCCTGGACATGGTGAACGCGTACGGCCTCTATATTGGTGCGTTTCAGGCTCCTCAGCGGAGAGCGGAAGTGTTGCAGTATTGGCAAGGTTCTCTTCCTCCCTCTCGAGAACGTGAAGAACTTCAACGCGGGTTTCACTCGGGGTTTCGCGGTAATTATCGTGCGCTCAAGCATTGGCTCTACGGGGAGAGTCTGAGATTGTGCGATACGCTTTATGCTCATGTTGCGCGAAAACTGGAGGGAGAGGGATGCAGCACGGACTTGCGCTCTCAGGTGCCTTTCGCTTTCTCTCCGAGGAGGTATCTACTTGTAGATCCTTTTCGTCCGGCAGAGGTGGCTCAGGCATTGGCAGTGATGGAGCGGAGCCCAGAGGTGTGTGTTGCCACCGAGAAGACTCTCAAACTCTACCTCTACCACCGCAACCCCTGGGAGTATTACCCGCTCCGGGTCAATAATCGGCCGTTCCCGTTTTCTCCTCCTCCACAAGAAGCCCTACAGCGAGCGGTCCGTTTCTCCCTTCACCGAGAGGTCCCGCGGAGGGCAGGGTTCGCCATTAGGCAAAAGGCAGGCCACGCCCCAACCATTGGCCGCCAATATGCACAGTGTCAGCTGTACATCGAACAGGGAAAAATAACGGCGAGCGTCGAGGACCTTCTGCAACAGTATCAGCAACACTACGGCATTTGGCCATATAAAGAGGGCTCCTCACGCGATGATTATTTCCTGCATGATTACCCAGTAGTCTGCAGAACTATAGAAAACCTCTCTCGGCAAGTTGCTTAATTTCCCCCTCGAATGCTCCTGGTCAACTCTGATAGAAAGGCTGCATGCCCAAACGCGCCCTCTTCATCTTATCTCTGGCGGTTTTTTCCACGATGGTGGGGAACAGCATGGTCGTGCCCTTTCTGCCGCTGTATGTGCGGCAGTTTGGCGTCAGCGAGTTCGGCGCTGGCTTGCTCTTTAGCGTGCATGCGGCCACCCGTACTCTGATCTTGCCCTTCATCGGCAGACTGTCCGACCGCTGGGAGCGAAAAAGGTTCCTCCTCGTCGGCATCCTTTGCTATACGCTGGCTTCGGTGGCCTACATACCGGCCGGGAGTCTCCTCTCCTTTATCCTCATCATGGTGGTGCACGGAACGGCCACAGCCGTCGTGCATCCTGTGGCCATGGCCTATGTCGGGGACATGGCGCCCAAGGGACAAGAAGGAACCTATAGCGGCTACATCAACACCGCCTTGTTGGGCGGCATTGCCGGTGGGCCGCTGCTCGGTGGGGCGATCAAAGACTTCTTCAGCATGCAGACCAATTTTCTCGCCATGGGAGGACTCAGTCTCTTTGCCCTCTTATTAATGGCCGCCTTTTTGCCGCGGGTGGAGGGTGGCAAGACAAAGGATCACAGTGCGACTGCTTCGCTATGGAGTTTGTTTGCCTGTCGTCCGATTGTGGGCGTGGCCTGCTTTCGTGTGGGCTATGCGTTGACCAACGCCTTGACCTGGGTGTTTCTCCCTCTCCTGGCGACGCACCTCCTGCCTCTCAACACCACTCAAGTTGGGTTGCTCATCTCGGCGAACGTGATGGTAAGCACTTTTCTCCAGGCTCCGTGTGGACGGCTGGCTGATCGGATGAACAAAGCGCACCTCATTGGCATTGGCGGGCTCGCCAGTGCGCTGGTGCTGATGGCGTTCCCGTGGGCGACGGGATTTTTGCAGTTGCTGATCCTCAATATCCTTGTCGGTGCAGCTTATGGTGTGGCTTTCCCCTCGCATGTCGCCTTGGCGATGGAGAACGCGCGCGGTTATGGCATGGGCACGGTCATGAGCTTTTTAATGCTGGCTCATGGCGTGGGGATGATGATTGGCCCCATACTGTTTGGTGTCCTTGCCAGCCACTTCAGTCTCGGCAGTGCGTTCTGGGGAGGAGGGATCATCAGCGCGCTTCTTACCGTAGCCTGTTATCCCTTGGCCAGAGCCGTTCCTCTTCAAACTCAGGTGACCCCGGCGGCAGAGCGCGAGGTCGTGGTCGCGGACTGAGGAACAGGGGCGGCTGTCTCCGCCCCGTTTCTGCGAACTGCTCTGCCTTGCCAGATTAAAAGAACTTGATCACGCTGCGCGCCACGTCGCCCTTTCTGAGTAGGTCATAGGCCTCATTCACACCTTCCAGCGGGAAGGTGCGCGACACGAGTTCGTTGATCTTGACCTTGCCGTCCATGTACATGTCGAGCAGGCGCGGCATGTCGATGCGCGGACGGGTCGAGCCGTAGTACGAGCCTTGCAGCTTTTTTTCCATCAGCGTGAACACGTTAGGATTGAGTGAGATGCGGGCGCTCTCCGGCGAAACGCCGACGATCGTGCAAACCCCACCACGTGCGGTCATCTTGAAAGCGAGTTCGATCGTTTTCGCCGTGCTAATGACCTCGAAGGCATAATCGACCCCGCGTCCAGCGGTCAGATCCAAGACCGCCTTAAAGGGATCGTCTTGTGACGGGTTGATGAAGTGGGTCGCGCCAAAGGTCCGGGCGAAGTCGAGTTTCTTCGGCAAGAGATCGATAGCGATGACTTGCCGCGCGCCAGCCAGCGCCGCTCCCTGAATGACGTTGAGCCCCACGCCGCCGCAGCCGATGACGGCGGCTGAACTCCCGGGTCGTACCTGAGCGGTGTTAATGGCGGCGCCGATGCCGGTCATGGTGCCGCAACCGACGAAGCAAGCGCGGTCCAGAGGAATATCCTCGCGGATCTTGATGGCACAACTCTCCGGCACGACCGTCTCCTCGGCGAAAGACGCGGTAAAGGCAAAGTGGAAAATATCCTGCCCGTTTTTCCGCAAGCGGGTGGTTCCGTCCAGTAACGTGCCGGCAGTCTTCGGTCGGGTCTCACACAGTTGTGGTTTCCCTTGCGTGCAGAAATGGCAGAATCCACATACCGGCGAGAACGACAGCACGACGTGATCGCCCTCTTTCACCGAAGTCACACCCGGGCCGACTTCCGCCACGATTCCTGCCCCTTCATGGCCAAGCACGATCGGCATCGGCATGCGCATGTCTCCGGTCATGACGTGCAAGTCGCTATGACATGCACCGTTGGCGGCTACCCGCACCCGCACTTCGCCGGCTTTGGGTGGGGCCAGTTTCAGGTCTTCGATCACCAGTGGTTCACCGGCTTTATAGAGCACGGCAGCTTTCATAAGTTCTCCTTTGCGGAATAGCGTTTAGCTTTCAGCAGTCAGTGTTTAGCTATAAAATGGCAACGAAGCTGCTGTCAAGCAGTACTATATGCAAAGGAGGCGCTCATGTCAGAACCAAAAGCAGTTGCTCAGAAAGCGGAAGAAATCGTGCCAGGGGTGTGGCGCTGGACCGTACACGACGACCGCATCGACTTCGAGAGCGATGCGCACGCTGTGGTGGCGGGCGGCCGGGTC
>JBGPOI010000312.1:0-6182 GCA_041487975.1 Binatia bacterium
ACTTGGGCACTCAGACCGGTGAGGGCGCGCACGAAGACCGCAGCCGCGCGCGCGTGCAGACCAAGCTTGTTGGTGAGAGTAAGCTGGGCCTGCGCGTGTGGAGGGTCTGACATAAATGAAGAGAGCCAATTCAGCGTTGGAGGTCGCGGTGGCGCACCTGTACGCGGTAGCCCCAGGCGCTGAGACGCTTTCTCAGTTCCTCCACGACCGCGACCGAACGATGCCTGCCACCAGTGCAACCGACCGCCAGGGTCAGATAGCTCTTCCCTTCACGCACGTACAGGGGCAGGGTCGATTCGAGCAGGGCAGCGACTTGATTGAGAAAGCACTCGGCCTCGGGCCGCTGCAGCACGAACGCGGCAACCTCAGACTCGACGCCACTTTTGGCCCGTAGCTCTTCGACGAAAAAGGGGTTGGGTAAAAAGCGCACGTCGAACATGACGTCCGCGTGAGTCGGCACCCCATATTTATAACCGAAAGATTCCACGCTCACGAACAGGCTGGCATCGAGAGAAGTACTCGCCAGAGGACGCTGCAAGTGCTCGCGCAGTTCGTGCACGGTGTACGCCGAAGTGTCGATCACCTGGTCGGCCAATTCGCGCAACCCGGCTAATTGCTCACGTTCAGTACGAATCCCCTGCAGGATTCCCCCTCCACCGGCCGCTGGATGAGGACGGCGAGTCTCGCTGAAACGACGGAGCAGCACTTCATCGGCAGCCTCCAGATACAAAATCTCGACCCGCTGGCCATGCTCTCGCAACTCGGCCAACACCGCCGGGTATTCGCGTAAAGAGACGCGCTCCCGCAAGTCGATTCCCAAGGCGACGCGGGTAATGTGTTCTTCACTGTTCGCGCACAGCTCCAGAAAGCGGGGGATGAGGGTAACAGGCAGGTTGTCGATACAGTAAAATCCCAGGTCTTCGAGCACGTGAATCGCCGTGCTCTTGCCGGAGCCGGAAAGACCAGTGACGATGAGCACCCGCATCGCTTTTTGCGAGGCGCTCTGTGGGGCGGACTCAGAGTTTGGCATCCTCTTCACAGATCGCCCGATATAAGTCGGTCTGACTGGCGCCACGGAGCAGCCGTTCGCGAAAAGTTCTATCCTTCAACAAACGCGACACCCGCGCCAGGGCCTTGAGATGAATACCGGCGGAGTCCTCTGGCGCCACCAGGAGAAAGAACAATTTCGTGGGCGCCCCATCCAGCGAATGACAATCGATGCCACTCAAACTGCGACCGAACACGGCGACTACTCCCTTCAGCCCGGGGAGCTTACCGTGGGGAATGGCAATCCCCTCACCAATGGCTGTCGTACCCAGGCGCTCACGATCCAGCAAGACCGTCACTAGGCGTTCCACCTGAATTTGGGGGTGGTGTG
Source organism: Binatia bacterium (assembly GCA_041487975.1). Classification (GTDB taxonomy): domain Bacteria; phylum Desulfobacterota; class Binatia; order Bin18; family Bin18; genus JACQEL01. The sequence goes on from JBGPOI010000312.1 coordinate 1,379, forward strand.
CGGCCAGATGTTCGGCGAGTTCGCGGAGCACTTCAGCCTTGGTTGCACTGCGCAACTGCGCAACGATGAGTTCTTCTGTCAGGATATCAACCACACGCATGGGGTGTGTCCTTTCCCCAACCAGCTTTCCCGCTACGCCCGAGTACGCTAGTGGCTATGCTTGCGCTTCGCGGAGGGGAGAATGTTCATGCCTTCTCGATATTTTGCGACTGTACGGCGCGCGATGGTCACATTGTCGCCCGACAATATCTGGGCGATCTCTTCATCGCTCAACGGCCGGGCCGGATCTTCGTTGTTGATCAGTTCGCGGATACGTTCCTTGACGCTCTCGGCCGCGACATCTTGGCCGCCCTGAGTCCCTTTGAGCCCGGTGGTGAAGAATTTCTTCAGAGCGTAGATCCCTCGTGGGGTGGAGACGTACTTACTGGCAATAGCCCGGCTCACGGTCGATTCGTGCAGACCCACGTCCTCGGCTACGTCGCGCAGCACCAACGGCCGCATCTGCAAGACTCCATGCGTCAGGAATTCACGCTGGAATTTGACAATGCTCTGGGCAACGAGCAACAGCGTCCGTTGGCGCTGATGAATACTCTTGATCAACCAAGTCGCGGCTCTCAGTTTCTCTTGAACATAGTTTTTCGCCTCCCCTTCTTCAGCCAGGAGCCGGCGGTAGGAGGCACTGACCTTGAGCCGCGGGAGTCCGTCTTCATTGAGGGTGACCACATACTCCTCCCCCATCTTGTGGACGTACACGTCGGGCTCGACATAGTGAACCTCACCCTCGTCAAAATTGCGCCCAGGTTTGGGATCAAGCGAGGTGATCACCTTCACCGCTCGGTGCACCTCTTCCACGGTCACGCCGAGATCCTTCGCCAGGCGCTCGAACCGTCTCCCTTCGAGCGTCGGCAAATGCTCCCGCACGATCGTCGCAGCAAGTGATAAGGCCGGGTCCACGGTTGCGGGGTCGTCGAGGCCCTGGGTGCGGAGTTGCAGCAAGAGGCACTCGGGCACGTCACGCGCCGCAACCCCGGGGGGATCGCAGGCCTGAATGATTTCCAAGACCCGTGCCGCCAATTCGACCTGAACGCCGGCGCTGGCGGCGATATCCTCGATGGAGTCTTGCAGGTAGCCGTCGGAGTTGAGGTTGCCAATAATCAATGAGGCGATCTGCTCTTCCTCCGCCGTCAAGTTGCTGAAACGCAACTGGTCCGCCAGGTGCTCGGCCAGTGACTCCGTGCGGTTGGGTTGGTTTTCGACAAGGTTGAGGCGCTCGTCGTCGTCCTCTTCCGGTCCGGTGGGCGGCAACGCGGGCATGTCCTCATGGTAGTTTTCCAGATAGGCGCGCCAGTCAATCTCCTCGGCGGGAGTCGCGGCTGTGAGTTCTTCGCTGACCGGAGGGGATTCCTCAGGCGCCACCACTTCTTCGCTTGCATCCACCGCAAGCAACGGATTTTGGTCGATTTCCTCATGCAAGAGCGCATCCAACTCACCACGTGGGAGTTGCAGAATCTTGATGGCCTGACGCAGTTGCGGCGTGATGACCAACCCAAGCCGCTGGACCTGTCTTTGTGCAAGTTTCGCCTCTAAAGCCATGACACTTCACTCCTACCTTACAGGCGAAATCGTTCGCCGAGGTAGACCTGCCGGGCGCGGGCGCTGGAGGTCAGTTCTCGTGGTGTGCCTTGCTCGAAAACACTGCCGTCGCTGAGAATGTACGCCCGGTCACAGATACTCAGCGTTTCCCGTACGTTGTGATCGGTGACCAGCACGCCCATGCCGCGCTCGCGCAATTGTAAAATAATGTCCTGGATATCAACCACCGACAAGGGGTCAATCCCGGCAAACGGCTCGTCTAACAGCATAAACGCCGGGGACATGACCAACGCCCGGGAGATCTCCACCCGACGCCGCTCGCCCCCGGAGAGCGAGTCTGCGCGGTGCGTGGCGAGATGGCTGATACGCAGATCGGCGAGGAGCTGCGTCTTCCGTTCTTGGCGCTCGTTAGCGCTGAGCGGTAAGGTTTCCAAGATGGCCAAGAGATTTTGTTCGACCGTAAGCTTGCGAAAGACCGATGGTTCTTGCGGCAGGTAGGTCACTCCCTTACGGGCACGCTGATACATCGGCAAGTTGGTCAGCTCTTCGTCGTTGAACGTGACTTTCCCCTGGTCCGGACGAATGATGCCGACAATGATGGAGAAAGTCGTGGTCTTGCCCGCTCCGTTGGGGCCCAAGAGACCGACGATTTCCCCGCCGGTAACTTCTACGGTCACGTCGCGGAGCACAGGACGTTTCCCGTACGACTTACACAATCCTTCCCCGCGCAGCACTGGTCTTTCACTCACGGGGTTTTTTCTCCTTTTTTCCCCCCTCCTGCTGCTGTGAAACTACCATCTCGACTCGCGGTTTTTCTCCGCCCCCCTCAACGACAGTGCGTTTCTCATCGAGAAACACCGTCACTTTTTCTCCAGCCACCCGATTTTCGCCCTCTTGCAATACGGCATTCCCGCTCAAGACCACCGTACGGGTGGCCTGAGTGAAGACCGCTTTCTTGGCAGTCGCGTGGCGGTCACCACTGGTAATGTCCACCTTGCCTTCCGCCACAATTTCTTTGATCTGTTGTTGTGAGGAAGTGTTCTGTGGCTTGGGTTGTGCAGCCCCCTTCTCTGAAGAAGTATTATCGGGCTTGGGTTGTGTAGCCCCCTTCTCTGTCGCCGGCTCTTCGTAGGTAACAATCAACGTGTCACTCTTGAGGACTGTTTCCCCCTGGGTCACCACCACATCTCCGCGATAGGTGATGCGCTTGTCGTCGTAGCGAAACTCCAAATCGCGTGAACGGATATGGATTGGCTCTTTCCGCGAGGTAAAAGAGAGGGAGTCCACCAAGCTCGCGCCCGAGCCCGCCTTCCCTTGCTGCCCAGCGGCGGCGGCTTTCTCTTCGCCGGCTGCCGGCTGCCCTGACAGCGGCAAGAGCAAAACCAGGAGCAGGACCGCTCCCCCTATACTCGACCATCTCCTCATCATCCTTCTTCCTTAGTAAGAGTTGTGCGGACATCCGAGTTCAACAGCAAACGCTTGTCGGCCACCTCAACTGTATATCCTTGCCCTTCGACCAGAAGCCCGCGACTCATGATCTGTACAGCCCCCGAAGAGGAGATAGTGTGGTGCTCGGTGTCGTACACCGCATCTTGAGTGCGCAGCGAAAAATCACCAACCTGCATCTGCAAATCGTTCTTCAGCTCGATCTGGCTGATATCCTTCTCGTCCTTGCCGCGATGAAGACGTCCTTCTCCGCAACGAATCGCGATGACCTCGCCATCGCTGAGATAGAAAGACACTTCGGGAGCGTCTACGACTACTTCACCGCTGGCCTCAAAATACCGGGCCTGGCGAGAAGCAATCTCCCAGACTTTTTTACCGTCGCGCATCTGCACGCGACGGAAGTTTTGCAGACGCTGGTCTGCCCCGGGAACTATATCGGGCTTTATCTTCTCGATCATCTGTGCGTTACGGTGCTGCTTACGCACGGTGACAGCCAAATGATAAATGATCCCGCCGACCAGCAACACGCCAACCAAAGCCGTGACAAAGCGTACTTGATAGCGACTCATGCTCTCTTCACCTGCAGAGCAAAATACCACCTCTCCCAGTGCTACGCAAAGAGAGGATCAGCGGAGAGTATCTCATCACGCACAGGCCAGCGGCCTGTGCCACCGTCTGAGCTTGCTCGCAATTGGTGGCACAGCCGGCTCGGCTGTGCCTAATTTTAGAAGCTACTTATGTTTCTCCTTCACCACGGCGTCAAGCGCGAGCAGCACGCGCAGAAGAGACTCCAACTGGGCGAGGGGAAAGACGGTGGCACTGTCGCTCAGCGCCCGTTCCGGCTCTTCATGGACCTCCATGAACAGACCATCAACACCCACCGCGACCGCGGCGCGCGCGAGCGGAGCAATAAACTCGCGCTGCCCACCCGACTGGCCTCCCAGACCACCAGGGAGCTGCACGCTGTGCGTGGCATCGAAGACGACCGGATAGCCGGAGCGGGCCATGATCGGCAAGGCGCGGAAGTCCGACACCAAGTTATTGTAGCCAAACGTCGCGCCGCGTTCGGTCAGCAAGATGCGCCGGTTGCCGGTGGACGCGACCTTGGACGCGGCGTGTTCCATATCCCAGGGAGCAAGGAACTGTCCTTTCTTGATATTGACCACCTGACCACTCTGTCCAGCCGCAAGCAAAAGGTCGGTCTGGCGGCAAAGAAACGCTGGAATCTGCAAGACATCAACGACCTCCGCGGCGGCACCGGCTTCGGCAGCAGTATGGACATCGGTGAGCACCAAGACTCCGGTCTCGCGCTTGACCTCAGCCAGAATGTTGAGCGCGGTGTCCATGCCCAGCCCGCGAAACGAGTCCAGCGCCGTGCGGTTGGCCTTGTCGTACGAAGACTTGTAGATGAAGGGCACGCCGAGGCGATCAGTCAACGTCCGCAGCATCTGGGCATGGCGCAGAGCCGAGTCACGGCCCTCGACCACGCAAGGGCCGGCAATAAGAATGAACGGACGTCCTCCGCCGCACAGCAGCGGACCGATCGGTATCGCTGGAGGAGAAATCTCGCGGACCATTAGTGTTTCGCTCCTCCAGCGCGTAAAAGCAGGCCTTCGCCCAGGTCGGCGCGGCGCTGTAACGCCGCGCGCACAAAACCCTTGAACAGGGGATGGCAATCAAATGGACGCGATTTGAACTCTGGGTGGAACTGCACGCCGACAAACCAGGGGTGGTCGCGCAACTCGACGATCTCGACCAGTTCCCC
>JBGPOI010000313.1:0-6163 GCA_041487975.1 Binatia bacterium
ACTGGCGCGGCTATTAGCGGTTGGGGACGGGCGGATCTGTTCTGGGGGAGTGGATCCGAGAGCGAGGCCGGATACATGGCCCAGGAGGGGGAATTGTATCTGTTGGTGAAGAAGCCGTAAGGAAACCTTACTTTGCACAGGCCGGCGGCCTGTGCCACTTAAGCAGAGAGGTGAGGAGAGATGGTGGCCCAGCTGGCTCGGCTGGGCGGGTGTCATACAACGTCTCCGCTTGCACCAGTCCTCGTCCATCTGTCACAATACCTCCACTTTCTTCTTAACGGTGGCTTATCATGGCATCGACTTCAACAATTCCTACTCGCGGGTTGCGCCATCTGGCGCTCAATGTAGCAGACGTGTTGGCGTCCGTGGAGTTTTATTCTTCCCTGTTCGGCATGCGCGTCGTATGGCAGCCGGATCCGGACAATGCCTACCTCTCCTCAGGTTGTGATAACCTCGCCCTCCATCGGGCGCCCACGGCTGCTCCGCAGAGCGGGCAGCGGCTCGATCACCTGGGGTTTATCGTGGAAACTCCCGCAGACGTAGATTGCGCCGCCGAGGTCCTGGCTGCCCGTCGTATCCCCCTGCTGCGACCGCCACGGACACATCGCGACGGCAGTCGCTCGCTGTACTTTGCCGATCCGGACGGGAACGTCATCCAGGTTCTCTATGAACCAACCCTCAGCGCCCAGCACCTTGGCTGAGGTTGGGGCGGAATCCGCAGAGCGATTCTCCCGCCTACGCCAGATAGCGGCTTGGGCGGTACACGCTTACACCGCCTCCGGCGCGGTGGTGGGATTTCTGGCCTTGCATGCCACGTTCCTCGGCCAGGCGCGCGACGCGTTCTTGTGGATGCTGGTAGCGGTTTTGATCGATGCCACCGATGGTACCCTGGCTCGCGCGGTCGAGATTAAACGCGTGCTACCCTGGTTTGATGGCGCCAAGCTGGATGACATCGTCGATTATTTTACCTTTGTCATCGTACCGGTGGTTTTCCTCTACCAACTGCACTTGCTGCCGGTCTCCGGGACGCTCCTCTTCGTGGCGCTGCCGCTGCTGGCCAGCGCGTATGGGTTCTGCCAGGCCGCGGCCAAAACCCCGGATTTCTTTTTCACCGGGTTCCCCTCGTATTGGAATATCGTGGCCTTCTATCTCCATGCGGGGCAAACACCGCCGTGGCTCAACGGCGCTCTTATCTGCGTTCTGTCGCTCTTCGTCTTCGTTCCCATTCGCTACATCTACCCGACCCGCACGGTACCATTTCGACGATTGACCAACCTCTTGGGTGCCCTGTGGGTGGGGGTGTTACTGGTGTTGCTCTGGCAGTTTCCCGCCCCTTCACGCTGGCTGGTGCTTCTTTCTCTGTTTTACCCACTCTACTACACCGTCCTCTCGTTTTACTTGCACGCGACCGACGAAAAGACACCCCTCACGCCTTGACAAGCGCGCGAGAAGACTCAAATTCATGTCTGTAGAGTTCAGATGTGAGGAGTACCGATCATGCAAGAACCGAGAAATCCAGATGAGAAAGCTGCGAGCCGTGTCGAAAAAGCCGCTGAATTGTTCCAGGAAGCCTATCATGCGCAGGTGCAAGGCGACCTGAGTAACGCCATGCGACTCTATCAGGAGTCCATCCAGATACATCCGACCGCTGAGGCTTACACTTTTCTCGGCTGGGCCTATAGCTTTCTCGATCGTTACGACGACGCGATTGCCGAATGCAAGCATGCCATCGCGGTGGATCCCGACTTTGGCAACCCTTACAACGACATCGGGTCATATCTCCTTAGGTTAGGAAAACTCGATGAAGCGTTGCCGTGGTTGGAGGAAGCGATCACCGCGAAGCGGTACGAACCGCGACATTTCGCGCACATGAACCTTGGCCGGCTCTATCTCGCTAAGGGCGATCAGCTCAAAGCCGCGGGTGAGTTCGGCAAGGCTCTGGCAATTGAGCCTCGCTATCGGCCGGCGCGCTTCGCCTTGACCGCCTTATCGGCTCAGCTCAACTAAATGCAGCCGAACGGACTAAATCAATCCCAGAGGCTCACTTACGTTTAATGTAACGCAGATTTGGGGCTGTTCCACAGCGGAGGCAAGGGGAGCGTCGCATGACGAGACCGGCGTTTTCTTCTTCTGATGAGGAAAAGCGGTCCTAACACCAAGCCTGCGATAAAGCCGCCGATGTGGGCCCACCACGCAGCGCCGGCCAGAGCTGGTTCCCCCGGAGAAAGCACCGACATGCCAGAAAGCAACTGGAACGTTAGCCACAGCAGCACGTACCACACCGCCGGCACCGGTACGACCCGGAACGAGAAAAGTAGCGGGACCAGCGTTAGGACCCGGGCGGTCGGATAAAAAACACAATACGCACCGATCACCGCGGCGATAGCGCCACTGGCGCCGATCATCGGAGTGGATGAGAGCGGTGCGGCATATGTCTGCACGAGGACCGCGACTACCCCGCCGAGGCAGTAGAAGCACAGGTAGCGCAGGTGGCCGAGGCGGTCTTCCACATTCCCCCCGAAAATATGTAAATAGAGGAGGTTGCCAAGCAGGTGAAGCCAACTGCCGTGCAGAAACATGCTGGTGAACAGCGGAGCGAGTGCCGGCACACGGCCGTCCGTCAGGGCCTGCGAGAAGCTGGCGGGCACCCAGCCGTAGGAAAACCAAAAGGGCTGGAGGCGTCCCGCCAAGGTGATTTCGTACGCGAACAGCGCGATATTGGCGCTAATCAGCGCGTAGGTGACTAACGGCAACCGTTGGGGAGAGATAGTAGTGCGTAGAGGAATCATACAGCGTGGCACAAGGCCAAGGGAAAAGTCAGGCCGAAATGGAGAGCGCGGATCGCTCCCATGATACTGAACGGTTCATCCGGGGCGCTGGTCATAGCAATTACCAAACGCGGCCGTTGACAGCCAACAGGACTATTCTTATAGCACCCCGCCGGAACCTGTGATAGAGGAATCAGGCGGATGCCAATCTACGAATACCACTGCCAGGCGTGCGACAAGGATCAGAGTCTGCTGTTTCTCAACCAACGGGAGGCGGCTACCCGGCCGCGTTGTAAATACTGCGGGGCTCGCCGTTTGACCCGCTTGCTCTCACGCTTTGCCTACCATCAGACCGAAGCCGCCCGGCTCAACAACGTTGATACCAATGCTACGCGTGACGAGTCATTCTACCGCGACTCACGCAACGTGGGGCTCTGGGCGAAAAAACGCGCCAAGGAGATGGGCGTAGATCTCGGTTCCCAATTCGAGGAAACGGTGGAGAAGGCGCGGAGCGGGAAAATTCTCGACGATCTATAAAACTCATGTAAACGTCTGCTATGCTAAGGTACCATGCTGCGTGCCACTGGATATCTGCTTTGGCGCCTCTGCCGTATTATCTTTGGCCTGACGCTTCTCGTGTTAGGCCTGTTCATGAGCATTCCCGGCGTTCCAGGACCGGGCATTGTAGTGATCGTGATAAGTTTTGGTATTCTCAGCCACGACTTTCATTGGGCAGAGAAGGCGCATGTCTATGTAAAACGAAAGTGGCACGAAATTCTTGAGCGGCGGAAACCCGCAGCCGTCAAAAGGGAGACTGATCATGGATGAGAAAAACCGCCTTGGCGAGAAACTACGCGAGAAGGAGAAGGCTGAAGAGGACCGCTATTTTGCTGAGCACGACCGCGAGTTGCTCGCAAAACTCAAACAACAGCAGAGCGGGACAGAAGAGGCGGCGCTGCGTCAACAGGCCCTCATGCGCTGTCCCAAGTGTGGCGAGAAGTTGGTTTCACTCCAACACCACGAGGTGACCGTTGAAGAATGCCCGTCTTGCCAAGGTATGTGGCTTGACCGGGGAGAACTTGAGACCTTGGCCCAACGTGAGAACGAAAGCTGGCTGGCCCGGTTCATCCGGCGTAGTGTGGTTTCGTAGCGGCGGTTGGCGAATCGCCGCTCCCTTGTTCAGTAACGACGACTTTAGCACGAGGAGGTGCCGCATGATTAAGTTGTACGATTTTCCTATGTCCCCACGGGCACGCAAGGCCCGGATCGTCCTGGCAGAGAAGGGCCTTCAATATGAGAAGGTCACTGTTGACATTACCAAAGGGGAGCAAAAAAAGCCTGAATACTTGGCTGTCAACCCTTATGGCAAGGTGCCGGCGCTCCAGGATAACGGCACGACGGTGTACGAGTCCTCGATCATCATGGAGTACCTGAACGACAAACACCCCAACCCGCCGCTGATGCCCGCCGATGCTGGCCAACGTGCCCGGGCGCGCGTCCTGATGCATTTGGGAGATAATGCGTATGATGGTGCTCTGGCTACTATTGTAGGCGAGGTGTTCTTTAAGCCTAAAGGACAGGCCGATCAGAACGTGATCGCCAAGGCCAAACAGGACCTCAACGCCTGCTTCGAGCGCTTGGAGAGAGAGTTGGGCAACAACGATTACCTCGTGGGCGCTTTTACCCTGGCCGACGTCTGTTTCGCCACCTGGGCGCCTCTCTTCGCGCCGCTTCAGGTGGAGGTCCCCAGCCAGTGTTCCAAGGTCAACGCCTGGCTCAACCGGCTCAAAGAGCGGCCGAGTATGAAGGCAGCCGGATAAGTCAGGACTGAGCACTGAGCAATGAGGACTGAGTAAGACAAAACAGACAATCCTGGCTTTCTACTCAGTCCTCAGCACTCAGTCCTCATTATCAAGCATATGTTTAGCGGCATTGTCGAAACGACTGGCACGATCACCCGGATTGACCGCACTGTCGAAGGGGCGCGGCTGGCGCTCTCCACGACTATTCCTTCGATGGAAATCAGTCTGGGAGAGAGCATCTGCATCAACGGGACCTGCCTCACGGTGGTTACTGTCGGTGAGGCCGATCTGAGCTTTGATGTGTCGGCCGAATCGCTGCGACGCACCAACCTCGGCGACCTGAAGCCGGGAGACCAGATCAATCTGGAACGCTCACTGCGAGTGAACGATCGGCTGTCTGGTCACTTAGTGTTTGGCCACGTTGATGGAGTCGGCCGCGTCAAGGCGATTCAGCCCGATGGCGACTCGTTCCTCTACACGTTCGAGATCCCTGCCGACCTCAGTCGCTATCTAGTGGAAAAAGGCTCAGTTGCGGTCGATGGGATTAGCCTCACGGTCTTTCACTGTCGACCGACGGAATTCACCTGCGCAATTATTCTCCATACGCATCAGGGCACGACCCTGCATGCCAGAACCCCAGGCGATCGCGTGAACATCGAATGCGATATGCAGGGCAAGTATATTGAGAAATTCGTGCAAGAAGCGGTTGCCGGGTTTCTCTCCGGACCGCTGCAAGAACTGCGAGACGAGATCGCTGTGCTGCGGCAGCAGATTAGCAAATAGCTCCCAGCGGTCAGCTTTCAGCAAGACATTTGTAGGGGCCTGATTTATCAAGCCCGGTCGTGGGTTCGATGAATCGAACCCCTACCTCACGGCACGCCATGCTGTATCAGTCTTTGTCTGACTGACCGCTGATTGCTGACCGCCGATTGCTCATATATGAAGAAGGCACAACTTTGCCCGGAGAGACACCCATGACACACACCAGTGCTGCAGAGATCATCCAGCAAGCCAGAGCACGCAGCCGACTGCTCCTTACCGAGGTCGAAGCGAAAGCCTTGCTCAGTGCCAGTGGGGTGGCAGTGGCCCAGGCTCGGTTAGCGCGGACTCGCGAGGAAGCAATCACCCTGGCACGCGACATCGGTTTTCCCGTGGTCCTCAAAGTCTGCTCACCCGATGTCATCCACAAAAGCGATGTGGGCGGGGTCAAACTCAACCTTGCGTCGATCGAGGATGTGAGCAAAGCGTTCGATGACATTATGAGAGCGACGACCCAAGGGCAACCGACTGCAACCCTTGATGGAGTTTCAGTCCAGGCAATGGCCGCACCGGGCATCGAAGTCATTGTCGGTCTGACCGCCGACCCACAGTTTGGTCCGCTGGTGATGTTTGGTTTGGGAGGAGTGTATGTCGAGGTGCTGCAAGATGTCGCCTTCCGCCTCGCTCCGTTAAGCCGGCGCGATGCGCGGAGCATGCTCCGCGAGATCAAAAGTCTACCGCTCCTCACTGGATCTCGCGGCCAGCCCGCGGCTGATCTTGCTGCTCTGGAACACGTGCTCTTGCAGGTGTCGGCCCTGGCCGAAGCGCACCCGG
>JBGPOI010000314.1:0-6162 GCA_041487975.1 Binatia bacterium
ATCACGCCGGCAGCTAGCTCGCGGTCGCCGCCGTACTGGCTCCACAGGTCCAGTTCTGCCATCTCGCGGTTGGCGTACTCTAGAGCGAATTGTTCGGCTTTGGCGTCGAGGATACCAGGGAACAGTGGCTTGTAGGTGCGCTTCATCGCCGGTCGGCCCTGATTGTTGCCAAAGCAGATGTGCAGCGCGATCTTTGCCTGTACTCCCTCGACCGTCTTGTTGAACAACTTGACAGTTTCCGCCACCGGCAGGGCAGGCGTGCGGCCTGCGGCGGAAGGCTCGTCGATCTGGATGAACGTGGCGCCAGCCGCCACAAGCTGGCGCAACTCACGGTTCACCAATTCGGCCAGGTCATACAACAGCGGCAGATAGTCACCATTAGTGTAGCCACCTTTCGGCGTAATCGGCAACGCGATGGTGAGCGGTCCGGGGCAGCAGACCTTGAGCGGCTTGTCGGTTAAGGTCTGCACGTAGGTGTATTCCTGCACGATGCCAAAGCCACCCGGTGCGGTTACCCGCTCGACCGTCTCAAAACGTGGCGCGCTGTCGTAACTCACTACGCCGAGCTTACGCTGGGCCGGAATAAGCTTGAGGCCGGAGAGCTTCTCGACGACGTTCCACAGAAAACGTTGACGCCGGATCTCACCGTCAGTCAGGATATCGAGGCCGGCTTCTTCCTGGTCCCAGACGGCAATCTTGATCGCGTCCTGAATCGCCTCTTCCATGTCTGCCGGGCCGGCGTCGCCAGCCCGTAGGACTCTACGCGCTGCGGTGAGCCATGAGGGAGAGGCGTATGAGCCCACCCCCATCGTTGGCAATAAGCCTAAATCCACTCCGTTGAGGATTGGCATAGGACGGCCTCCTTATGCACCAGGCGTTACAGAGCTTCAGGAAACAGCGCCAACAGGTCGGTACCCTTGGATGGCTTCCAAGGGCCGCGGACCATGTAGGTTTGGAGGGTTTCGACGTGGAAGCCCATTTTCAGCAGGTCACGGAACAACTCAGTGTGGCGAGCGGGCAGGCGCATGCGCAAGACTTTGCCCTGCTCCAGTTCGATGGCGTGGGCGATTAGTGTTCTGAGTACCGCTGGTTCGGTTGCCGCGGCTGGGCCAAGAAAGGTCCCAGCGCTGGCGCGCAGGAGACACAAGTACCCAGCCAGCTTGCCCTCAACCAGGCTGATCAACTGGGGCGGGTGGCCAAGAAAGTACCGGATGTCTTGCGGCCGGGTAAGGCCTGTGAGTTTGGTATCGAGCGCCGTCACTCTGGCGGCATCGTCAGCCGCCATCTCGCGAATGACAGTGCCGCGTGGACGCCCGGGTGGCCGGAACTCTTGCCCGGCGAGAGAAAGCACCGTGCCGCAGGCAGCAAAGCCCAGTTTGCTGTACAGCGGAAACGAGACCACATTGAATGCGTCCTGGACCAGCCGGAGCGAAGCGCAGTGGCGGCCGGCGCGGATCACGGCCATCATAATCTCTTTGCCTACGCCTTTGCTTTGGCAGGCCGGATCGACGGTGATAGGGCCGATGCCAGCGGTTTCTCCACGAAGGTGGATGAAGCCTGAACCGACCACTTGCCCGGCCTCGACCGCAACAAAGCACTCCTGCGGTTCCAGGCGCAGGTAGCCTTGGGCCAGGCCCATGCCCGCTTCGGGCGAGGGAAACGGCGGGGGAAACCCATGCCGGGTGAAAACGTCGTTGAACGCCGCGACAATCACCTCGCCCGTGCGGGAGACGTCCTGTTCCTCCATCCTGCGAATCATCAAGGTTATTTCTGCCACCTGAATTGCCCTCACCCCATCAGGCTGTATTTGGGCTCTTGTAGCAAAAAAGCAGCGCAGTGTCTGCCCGACCGACCGTGCCGCTCTTTTCCCTCCGGTCTGTCCGTGGTAACGTGAATGCCGTTTCTCGCCGCCTCCGGAGGAAAAGACGATCATGGAAACTGCTGGTGAGCTTGCTCCGTCTGCTCGTATCCTGCTCGGGCCGGGTCCGAGTAATGTCCACCCCCGCGTGCTCAGGGCGTTGTCCACACCCTTGGTGGGGCACCTTGATCCGGAGTTCATCCGCCTAATGGACGAGACCAAAGATTTGCTGCGGTTTGTCTTCCAGACCAAGAACACCCACACTTTGCCGATTTCTGGCACCGGCAGCGCCGGCATGGAGACCTGTCTGGTGAACCTGCTTGAGCCCGGTGACGAAGTAGTGGTCGGAGTTAACGGCGTCTTCGGCGGCCGTATGGTTGATATCGTCGAGCGCTGCGGGGCGAAGCCAGTCGCCATGGAGACCCAGTGGGGCAACGTATTCACCCCGGACCAGGTACAGGAGGCACTCAAGCGTTGTCGCCGGCCTAAATTATTGGCATTGGTACACGCTGAAACCTCGACCGGCGCATGGCAGCCGCTGGAAGAGATCTCTCCTCTTATCCATCAGGCAGGAGCGTTGTTCGTGGTCGATGCGGTGACCTCGATGGGAGGCTGCCCGTTGCAAGTCGATGCCTGGGGGATCGATGCGTGTTACAGCGGGACGCAAAAATGTCTGAGCTGCCCGCCCGGCCTTGCGCCAGTGACCTTTAGTCCTGCGGCTCAGGAAATCCTGCGCACGCGCAAGTCGAAGGTCCAAAGTTGGTATCTCGACCTCACTATGATCGAAAAGTATTGGGGTGAGGAACGGGTCTATCACCACACCGCTCCGATCTCGATGAACTACGCCTTGCGTGAAGCCCTGCGCCTCGTGCAGGAGGAAGGACTGGAAGCCCGCTTCCGCCGCCACCAGCGCAACCATGTGGCGCTGGCTGCTGGGCTAGGAGCGCTGGGTCTCGCTCTAGCTGCACAGGAGGGGCACAGGCTCTGGACTCTAAATAGTGTGACGATCCCGGCTGGAGTCGATGATGCCGCTGTGCGCCGGAAGTTGTTAGAAGACTACAACATTGAAATCGGCGCCGGCTTGGGGCCACTGCGAAGCAAGGTGTGGCGTATCGGGCTGATGGGAGAATCGAGCACACGTAGCAACGTGCTCCTGGTGCTCAGCGCTCTGGAAGAGATCCTGCAGAAACAAGGCTACCGCTGTACCCCGGGCGCTGGGGTAGCGGCGGCTCAGGCTGTGTACGTGGCAGCATGAAAAAAGGAGGCTAGAGGCTGGAGGCTTGACAAGCTGGGGAACTGGTGAACCGAAAAATATTCGCGAGCCGTTTCCCTGTTTCCCCGGTTCTCCCTTTCCTTCTTTTCTTCGCCCTGTTCTGCTGCTGTGGCCGCACGCTCCCTCCCTCCCCGGAACGGCTCGGACCTTCCCTCGAACGGCTTGATCCGACCACCTTTCCTACCTTCCTCGACGACCTTGATCGCGCATCACTGAAAACTGCGATCGCACAGAGCTTGGCTGCCCTACGGCCAAAGAATGGAGCGGAAAGTATCGCCTTCGGTAAAGAGCGCGTGCCAGTTGCACGGGTGCGTGACAGCCTGACAGCTTTTCTTGCCCTCCTTGAGCTTCATACAGACCTGCGCCTCGCGCTGGCGCGGGATTTTGCCGTCTACCGCGTCACTGCTCCGGTCCTCTTCACCGGCTATTACGAGCCGGTTCTTAACGGCAGCCTGGTGCGCACGGCGCGTTACCGCTATCCACTCTATCGACGACCCGACGATCTGGTGGAAGTCGACGGGGCAACATCCTTACCCGAACGCGCCGGAGAGAAACGGTATGGTCGGATGGTCAACGGCAAACCGCTCCCTTACTTCTCCCGAGCCGAGATCGATGGACAAGGCGCACTGGTAGGGAAACGATATGAGTTGGTCTGGGTCGATGACCCAGTGGCGCGCTTTTTCTTACACATCCAAGGGTCGGGGCAAATTCACTTACCGGACGGCAAGCGGTTGCGTGTGGGGTACGCCGGCACGAATGGCCAGCCGTATCAGAGCATCGGCAAACTCCTGCTCGACCAGGGTAAACTGCATCCAGGAGAGACCTCAGCGCTGGCGATTCGTCGCTATCTGCAAGCGCACCCTGATGAGCAAGACGCAATATTCTTTCACAATCAGCGCTACGTCTTTTTCCAGTTCGCCTCTGACGGCCCGCGTGGCAGCTTGGGAGTCCCGCTCACCGCCGGTCGCTCTCTGGCCACGGATCCGAAGATCTACCCCCCCGGGGCGTTGGGGTTCATCCATGGCAGGAGACCGGTTATCGGTCAGCATGAAGAGGTCACCTGGCAAGAGTTCTCGCGCTTCGTCTTACTCCAGGACACTGGCGCGGCTATTAGCGGTTGGGGACGGGCGGATCTGTTCTGGGGGAGTGGATCCGAGAGCGAGGCCGGATACATGGCCCAGGAGGGGGAATTGTATCTGTTGGTGAAGAAGCCGTAGCTGTTTTCTCCCTCTCCCAGCAGGAGAGGGGAACTGCATTATCTGGGCCCCGGAGGTGCGCCCGGATTTGCGAATATCCCCGTCCCGGAGCGCCATTATGCTTCAGCACGTGTGACCGTTCAGGGAAATGTTCACGATGTTATGAGACAACTCTGACTTATTTTATTCACGATATCGTGAGACTCTTTTGTTCACGATGTCGTCAGACATGACAATTAGCCGTATAGAAGATGAACTCCACCTCGCCCAGCCGTACAACCCACCCCTCTTTGAGCAGATTCTCTTCAATCGGCCGGCCGTTCACAAAGGTGCTCTGCTTGCCGCCGTGCACGGCACGCAGGACATACCCCTGCTGGCGCCAGGTCACCCGCGCGTGCTGCGGAGCGATCGAAGGATGGCGAAGAATAATGTTACACTCTGCCCCGGAGCCGATCAGCAGTTCCTCCTGCTCAAAGACGATCTCTTGCGGGACGGTGGCGATCGGGCTCTGGCGTACGAGGCGCGCGTAGCGCCCTGGTGGTTCCGTTCGCCCCGCAGCCGGAGCCCAGGCAGAAGGCTCGGCTACTGCAGGCCCCCCACTGGCCGTCTCGGCAGGAATCACACTCAGGCGCACACGCGAGAGGACGAGCAAGCCGATTGTGGCTAGGAGCAGCACAGCGATGAAGGGAGCCCAGAGCCGCGCCTTCTTGTGAGGGGTCGCGAGAAAGCCATGTCCCCCAGTGCTATCGACGTAGGTGGCCCCCACGATCTGGCCGTGAGCGTTGATCCCCCAGGCTACGGTGTAGTGGGCACCGGGGAAGGAAACATTGGTGAAGGTATAAGAGGTGGCCTGGGCTGCCGGGAGAACACCAGACAGGAAGCCCTGTGTTAGGAGAGCAAGGAGAAGATGGCGTGCATGGCGGACCTTCCTTGTGTTGATGGGTTCATCCTTCATACCCCCCCCTTCTCGGCGTTGTAGGCACGGCATGGACCACCGAGGGGCAGTCCACCAGGAAATCGTCGCCCGCAGTCTTGATGCCCTGGCCGCGCTGGTCAGCCACGGCCTGCTGGATGATTCGGTTATGGACCTCCAGCCACTGCAGCGTGCGGGCTTCAGCAGCGCCCCGCTGGGCTACAGCCCACCAGGTCGGTGAGCATGAGCGCCGCCAGTCGGCGAGTCTCGGCCTGCGCCATCGGATCAACCCTTCTCTCGTGTGTGGGGCGATTATTCGGTGAGTGCCGTGCGGTTGTCAACCGACAGGGGGCTTGTCGTTGGCCCTCGCCTCCGATCAGATGCAGCCTTAGAAACAGCTAGAGGAGATATGTGTACAGGCCCCGTCGGCCGTTGCGACCCTGCGGCAGCAGCAGCGCAACGTCCTTGCCTATGTCACAACTGCTTGTGAAGCTCCCCTTCATTACCAACCAGCCCCCTCGTTGCTCCCTCTGATTGCGACCACTCCTGGCAAGGGCCTCAGTAAAGCTGCCTGACTCCCTGAACGGTTACCTCCTGCGCTTGCACTATTCCTCGTCCATCTGTCACAATACCTCCACTTTCTCTCTCCTGGTGGCTTATCATGGCATCGACTTCAACAATTCCTACTCGCGGGTTGCGCCATCTGGCGCTCAATGTAGCAGACGTGTTGGCGTCCGTGGAGTTTTATTCTTCCCTGTTCGGCATGCACGTCGTATGGCAGCCGGATCCAGACAATGCTTACCTCTCCTCAGGTTGTGATAACCTCGCCCTCCATCGGGCGCCCACGGCTGCTCCGCAGAGCGGGCAGCGGCTCGATCACCTGGGGTTTATCGTGGAAACTCCCGCAGACGTAGATTGCGCC
>JBGPOI010000315.1:0-6154 GCA_041487975.1 Binatia bacterium
GAAGCCATCGAGATCCATCGTGTCCTGAGCCGATCTGCACTGACGTGAGGTCGTCGTTGTACGGTGCGCTCCGCGGAAGAGGGAGGAAAAAGCTATTGACTCCTAGCCGCGGATTCTTGCCCGACCACGCGCGGTTCTATTCCTGTCGTCTCTTCCTCCTCGAGTTCTACCAACACGTGCATCCGCATAGCGAACCATACGGCCGCGCCGAGACACCCTACGCCAGTGATACCGACGGTGAGTGGCGCGCCGATGTGCGGAGCGAGTGACCCGGCCAGCAAGCTTCCCAACGGCGGGGTGCCCATAAACATCATGAGGAACAGACTCATGACCCGGCCGCTCAAGTGATGCGGTGTCAGGGTCTGCAGCAACGTATTGGCCGCGGACATCGTCACCATGAATCCAGATCCCACCAACGGCAAGACCAGAAAAGAGAGCCAAAAGTTGCGTGAGAAGGAGAACAACAGAAGTCCCACCCCAAATCGTGCGAGCGCAAAGGTGATAGTCCGGCCTAAAGTATTGTTATCCCGGTTCCGGGCCAAGAAGATGGAGCCGATCACCGCGCCAGCGCCGGCCGCTCCCATCAGTATTCCCATTCCACCCGCGCCACCGTGCAAGATGTCTTTGGCAAACACCGGCATCAACACAGTGTAGGGCGTGCTGAGCAGACTGAGCAGGCCGATGAGCAGCAGCAGCAAGCGAATGGCTGGGGTATGGACCGCGTAGGTCACTCCTTCACGAATGAACGTCGCGGTCGAAGCGGTTGGGGCGTGCGTGGCAGTCTGGGGTGGCAGACGCATGGCCAGGAATCCACCAATGATCGCCAAATAGCAGATGCCGTTAATCGTAAAGCACATGCCTTCCCCAGCGTGCGCTACCACCGCTCCAGCCAAGGCCGGACCGACAATGCGCGCGCCATTGACCAGAGTCGAATTGAGGGCAATGGCACTGGTGAGGTCATCTTTCCCGACAATCTCCTGCAGAAAAGTTTGCCGCGCCGGCATCTCGAAGGTTTGCAACACGCCGGCTACGAATGCTAGGGCAAACACTTCCCAGACGTTGATCCAGCCTGCCAGCGTGAGCGCGCCCAGAATGAGGGCCTGGAACATGAACAGCACTTGGGTAAAGACACAGACACGGTAACGATTGAAGCGGTCGGCGACCACTCCGGCGAAGAGGCCAAGGATCACCGCCGGAAACTGCCCGGCGAAGGCGACCAGACCGAGCATGAAAGACGACTGCGACAGCCGGTAAACCAGCCAGCCCTGTGCCATGCCTTGCATCCAGAATCCGACGCGAGAGATGAACTGGCCGACGAAGAAAAGGCAGAAATTACGGTGACGGAACGCCCGTAGCGCGTAAGGAAGTTCTCGACCTGAGGCGGAGGGAACGGTCTCAGCTTGTGGCGGCATTGGTTGAAATTATCTGTCGGACCCGTAGGCTGTCAAATGCAAACGTTAAATTAGCTACAGACGTGCGCACAGCGCACGCTACCTCGCTTCTCCCCCGCGGTGGGGGAGAAACTGTCTTTGCTTGCCAGGAAAAGTGGATTGCTTTAAGACAGAAACACAACGTTGAACAAGGAGGGTCCTATGAACATTGGCATGTTGACTACGGCGACGGCTCAGAGTGGGGATCTGGCCGAGACCGCCCGGCAGGTTGAAGCACTGGGATATGACTCGCTGTGGATTCCAGAACATCCGGTGATCCCTCTCAACCGCAAGACTCCGTTCCCTGGTGCGCGGGACGGACAACTCCCCGACCATTACAATCGTTGGGCCGACCCGTTCATCGCCCTGACCGTGGCCGCGACCGCGACGAAGAAGATCAAGCTCGGCACTGGTATTTGTCTGCTGCCGGAACGCGATCCAGTGATGACCGCCAAGGTCGTCGCCAGTTTGGATCTGTATTCCGGAGGAAGAGTCATCCTCGGCGTTGGCGCCGGCTGGTTGAAAGAAGAGACTGAGGTGATGGGCACACGATTCGGCATGCGCTGGAAACGGCTGCGCGAAACCGTGGAAGCGATGCGCGCGCTGTGGACCCAAGCCGAAGCAAGCTATGCAGGGGAGTTGGTACGGTTCCCGGCAGTGCGCTGCGAACCCAAGCCGGTGCAGAAGCCGTGCCCACCGGTGCTACTGGGGGCACATGGGCACAAGGCGCTAGAACGGGTTGCCCGCACCTATGATGGCTGGTTCCCGCTCGTGCAGAGTCCAGAGGCGTTCCAAAACGATATGAACATACTCAGGACACTCACCAAAGAAGCCGGTCGGAATCCCGACGCGCTGCAAGTCACCGCTATCGTTGATCCGCAGAAAGACGGCCCATCGGTCGATGACCTGAAACGCTATCGCGACGCTGGCGCCAGCCGAGTCGTCGTGTTCTCACAACAGATGGGAACGGATGCCGCCGACGGCAAAGCACTGGAAATCGTCAAGCGCTTAGCACCGGTGGTAGAGCGAGCGCAGAAAGTGTAACCGCAGGAAAAATGAGATCCGCAGGAGGCCGCATATGAACGCGAAGCTCCCGGACCCTCTTCCGTCACCCGAGCACGCAGCGCCTTTGGCTCCCTCCCCCAGTCGCCGACACTTCCTCCGTGCGGCGGCCCTGAGCGTGGTGGGAGGGAGCGCGGCGCTCGCCACCGGCTGTGAGTACAAGTCGCAGCTCTTCTTGCTCGGGAATGCGCCCACTGAGGCCCAGAAGAAAAACCCGGAGTGGCAAGAGGCGCAGGTGCGCAGCTACCGTCCCCTCGGTCACACCGGCAGGCAGATGTCAGACATCTCGTTCGGCTGCGCCGGGTTGGACGATGTCGCGGTCGTCAAACGTGCGCTGGAACGCGGGGTGAACTACTTCGATACCTCGCCGGATTATTCCCAGGCCGGGTCCGAACACACCCTGGGTGAGGGCATCAAGGGATACCCGCGCGACAAGCTGTTCATCGTCTCCAAGTTCTGCACGACGGATGGACATTTGAGCAACGACACCGCGGTGCAGGACGTGGTCGCCGCGGTCGAGGCGAGCCTGCAACGCCTGGGCATCGACTACCTCGACCTCGCTCATATCCATGCCTGCGACTCGCTCGACCGGCTGATGAACCCGAATATTCACGAAGCTTTCGACCGCTTGAAAGGGCAAGGCAAATTGCGCTTCCTTGGCGTCTCCTCACACACCCCCCATTTAGAAACCGTGATGCGTCGTGCCGTCGATTCCGGGCGTTTTGACGTCATCATGGTAGCCTACAACTTCAAGAACTGGCCGGATCTGACGAACATCTTCCACGCGGCCAAGGAAAAGGGCGTCGGCGTGGTGGCGATGAAGACGCTGAAGGGCGCCCGGCACACCGTCCTGTCAGACTTCACCCCGACCGAACGGGAGTCGTTCGCCCAGGCCGCTTTCAAATGGGTGCTCTCCAATCAAGATGTCAGCGGCTTGGTAGTCTCCATCAACTCGCTGGCCCAGATTGACGAATACCTGCACGCCTCGGGCCAACCGCTTCAACAAGCCGATGTCGAGCTATTAGAAAAGTACGCTCGTCTCGTTGCCAATGACTACTGTCGGCCCGGATGCGGCGCCTGCCTGTCGGCGTGTCCCGCCGCCGTCCCAATCGACGACGTGCTGCGTTACGCCATGTACTACGAGAACTACGGCCAGCAACGCACGGGCATGGAAGGGTATGCCCGCCTCCCCCTCACGCGCAACGCCTCACAATGTGTAGAGTGCCAGGCCCCGTGCCAGCAGACCTGCCCGTTTGAGATCCCGATTCAAGAGAAGCTGCTCCGTGCTGACCGGTTGCTGCGCTTCGCCTGATCGCCAACCGGCGAAGGGGCGCACGGCCGTGCGCCCCAACAAGTCACTCCGCCAACGTGTATAATAAGAGCAAACACACCGCCATCTCCGCGGTGTTCAGTTGCACGGAACGTTTGTGCAAACGGTCGAACTCGAGTGAGTGCGACTCGTGCTGTACCAGCATCGCGTCACGCGCGGCGTTGACCTGCGGCATCAGCACCTGTCTGGCATACCAGGTCGCTCCCAACATGACGACACAGGCCACGGTAATCCAGGGAGATGAGGGAGATGCGCTCGGCGCAAACACGCTCACGAGAGAGGCAACGGACAGGCAAATCAAACCAAACAGATAGTAACGTGGGAACACCCGCCGGATCATATGCCCGGCGAGTTGCGGTTCCAGCGTGCCGAAGACCGTCGGAGCTACCACCGAGGCAAAAAATATCATCGCGCCCAGCCACACCCCAACCGCGATCAGCAACAATGTGTTCAGCATACCGCCTCCTCCCCCCTCTGGCTAACGAGCAGGTCTCCGCGCGTCAAGGACAGCCTGTCATTGTTCTGCACGTCGTGGCCATGCCTCCCATGCCATCATCGTCAGAGCATCACCTTTCCTTCATGCCGCTTGACGTCATCTTTACAGATATGGTTTCCTACCCTCGCAGAGGACACGATCGTAACGAAAGGAGCGCTTTCCAGGATGCGAGAACGTTTGAGGACTCGGAAAGCCTCCCCTTTGTGTCTCGATGTCTGCTCAGGTAGGACTCAGGAAACCCAAGGGTAAGAACGATCTGTTCGCTATGACAACTGACACTCTGCTCCTTTCCATAGTCTGTCGCAGCTCATCGCGAGATGGGCCGAGCGGGTATGTGTATACCCTCGATCTGGGTCGCAGGCAGGTCACTGGTCGCAGCCCCGTCATCGAACCTCCGCACTTCCGCCATGATGAGAACCCGCGAGGCGGTATGCGCGGAGCCCGAGGGATAGCGGTCGTAGAAGACCACGTATTCATTGCCAACTTTAGCGGTATTCATCGCTTCGATAGCGCCTGGAGGTTGATTGGTACGATGAGCCACCCGTCGTGTGCTGACATCCACGATGTCCGGTTTCGGCAGGGCCGGCTGTGGGTTACATCGACACGCAATGATCTCATTTTCGAGTTCGACCTCGACGGCGACATCCATCAATGCCTCGATCTCAGGAACTTTCGTGAACTGGGAACAACATTACACGGGAAGGAACCTCGCTACCTTACCGACACAGACATCTTCTCCGGTACGACTGACTTCCGCGATCCACGGTCCCACGATCGCTTACGTTCTGACAGCATGCACGTAAACAGCGTGTGCTTTCTGCCTGATGGAGCCATGTTGATCCTTTTGGGGAGACTGCGGCCATCCCCAACGGCTTTCCTGCCTGTTTTCAAGGCTGCCTTAGAAAAGCGCGGTTGGTGGACCCCTCTCTTGCGAGCCAGTCGCGCGCTCCTGCAAAAGCTCCATCTCGAAAAAACGAGAGTTACTCGGGAGGCCGTAGACCTCCTCACCGGACAGGCCGCAATCGTCCGGATCGGACCGGATGGGAAATTCTCTATCCCTCTCATGTTGCACAGGGCGACTCACCCGGCGCACAGCTTATGCACTCAGCAGGACGGCACCGTGCTGTTCAATGACACAACCACCGCTGAAATCGTGCACCTCGACCCAAATACCCACGCGGTATTGTCGAGAATGAAAGTAGCTGGGCCATTTCTACGGGGTATTGCCCGGCTTGCCAATGACCTGACCGTGGTAGGCAACCAAAATCACCTATATGTAATTGATTTGCCCAAGCAGGTAATCGTTGACCAGATACAAATCTCAGAAGATCCTCAAGAAGCTGTATTCGACATAAAGGTACTGCCGCCGTCATTTCAGCCGCTGCCAGAACGACTCGTTCCGTAGCGTACCGGGCAAATTTGTTGCTCCTTCCGCACTATAGAAAGAGAAAAGACCATTCTCCCAGCGAAAGGCGAGAGCACCCTAATGCCGAGATAGCTTGCCATATCGAGATGAGGTAACCAGCCCGATCAATTCTCCCGACAGCGGAGGTCAAGAATGAAATACGCCGTCTTCTACAGTCTTCAGGCTCCGGCTGAATTTGGCGTGACTCCCCAACAAGTCTACGCCGAGGCACTCGATCAGATCGCACAGGCCGACAAACTGGGTCTGTACCAAGTGTGGCTCACCGAGCACCACTTCATGGATGATGCCTACTGTCCGTCGCCCATGATCGCCGCCGCGGCGATTGCCGGGCGGACGAAAAATATCCGCCTCGGCCAGGGTGTCGTATTGCTGCCCTTTTACGGGCATCCGCTGAAGCTCGCCGAGGACGC
>JBGPOI010000316.1:0-6116 GCA_041487975.1 Binatia bacterium
CGGATGATCCGCTGCGTCTGCTGGGCTAATTCGACATCGTGGGTCACCAGGACGAGAGCGGTGCCGGCTCCGGTGTTCAGGTCGAAGAGCAGGCGCATGACCTTCTCACTCGTCTCGGCATCCAGGTTGCCGGTTGGCTCATCGGCAAAGAGAATGCGCGGTTGAGTGATGAAGGCGCGAGCCAGGGCGACGCGTTGTTGTTCACCTCCTGAGAGTTGGATAGGATAATGGTGCAACCGATCTGCCAAACCGACGCGGTGCAGGAGATCCGCCGCCAGGGCTTTGGCCTGCTTGTCGCCGCGCAGTTCGACTGGCACCATCACATTTTCCACAGCGGTAAGGGTGGGGATCAGTTGAAAAGACTGAAAGACAAAACCGACCGAGGTGTTGCGCACCGCGGCCAATTCATCCTCGCTCAGGAGATTAAGCGCGTGATCGTGCAGGGTCACCGCGCCGGAAGTGGGACGGTCCAAGCCGGCGCACAGGCCGAGGAGCGTCGTCTTGCCGCTGCCCGAGGGACCGACAATGGCGCAGGTCGCGCCGGCAGCGAGGGAGAAAGAGATATCGTTGAGAACGGTCAGGATGCCGGCGCCATTCTGATAGGTTTTACTGACGTGCTGGACATTCAGGAGAGGCGAAGGAGGAGATGAGTTCATATGGTGAATAGTATTCGCGTGGCGTTCTGCTTATGTCTGATGCTCTGCGGCAGCTCTACACTGGCAGCCGACCCATGGCCTGTCCAGGATACCACGAAAAGTGGAAGCGACGCGCAAGTCATTCTTTTTTTCGGCGATAGTCTGACGGCAGGCTACGGGTTGGATCCCGCTCAGGCATTTCCGGCCTTGATTCAGGAAAAGATCAACGCCCTGGGCTGGCACTTTCGCGCGATTAACGCCGGTCTGAGCGGCGAAACCACCGCCGGTGGGCTGCGCCGCATCGACTGGGTGTTACAGCGGCCGGTCGCGGTGCTCGTGCTCGAACTGGGCGCGAACGACGGCTTACGCGGTCTCCCCGTGGAAGGGGCCAAGCAAAATCTTCAGGCCATTATCGAGCGCACCAAGAGCAAATATCCGGCAGTGAAAGTCGTGCTGGTGGGCATGCAGGTACCCTCCAACCTGGGGCGGGACTACACGACCCGTTTTCGCACGATTTTCCCAGACCTGGCGGCCGCGAACAGCGCAGCGCTGATCCCGTTTTTGTTAGATGGCGTGGGGGGTATCCCTGAGTTGAACTTACCCGATGGTATCCATCCCACGTCGGCCGGCCATAAGATCGTGGCGGAGAATGTGTGGAAAGTGTTGGAACCGGTGTTGAGGACGATGCAGTAGTGCACGGCGGTGAGCGGGGACATAGCTCTCGCCCGCTGTAGGATCAATGTGTTTCAATAGTCATCCTCATGGTCCCGCATCTGCCTGGCTCCCCGGAGTGACGAGCAAGCTGGTATAGACATACTGAAAGAGTATACAAAGTCTCCCGCCTTTGATACAAAGGCCGTGTGGGTCTGATCCGCAGAATTCAATAACTCAGACATAGTTCCGCAGAGCAACTGCCGGCGCCGCGGCGCCGGGCCGCTGTGACGTACGGCGAAAAAGTACGGGAGGATTGACCATGACCGTAGTGACACAATTGAGGCAGAGACGCGCCGTGCTCGCAGTGAGTGTGGCTCTCGCGTTCCTGTTGAGCCCGTTGGGGAAGAACGAAAGCGCAGCCAAACCCACTCCGCCTGCGAATATCCTGTTTTTCATCATGGACGACGTCGGCATCGATCAGATGCTCATCTTCGGCTACGGCGGGGGGACACCGCCGCGGACCCCGAACATCGATGCCATCGCGCACGCTGGCGTGCGATTCAGAAACACCTGGGCGATGCCTGAATGCTCGCCGAGCCGTGCCATGTTCTTTGAGGGGCGCTACCCATTCCGCACCCACGTGTTCGACGCGATTCTCTCTCAGGATCTCGCCAATTCCCAGGTCTCGCCCTACGAGACCACCACCCCGCGGGTGCTCAAGCGGAGCGGCTATACCAGCGCCCTGTTTGGCAAGGTGCACCTGTCCGGATCGGACCTCACTCCGAACAACAATCCGCTTGGCGACGGAGTAGTGCACACCCTGGGGTGGGATTATTTCGCGGGATACCTGGACGGAGCTCCTTTCCCGATCGACACGACGGCGGGTGGAGTCAGTGCGATTACCCAGCAGGGTCCCTATGGGTGTGGATTTGTCCCGAATACCGACGCCCAAAACGGTGCGGACACGGGAGCCTGCTATTTCGCCGATAATTCCTGCGGCGTAATCACCCGGAGCGTCACGCATCCCACACCCGGGCGGACCTGTTTGGAGGGGGGTGGTATTTTTGTCCCTACTAACCAGGGCTGCCAGTTACCGCCACCCAGCGGCCTGAATTTCGAGACCCAGAATGCATACTACGTGTCGCAGTTGATCATCAACCGCCAGGACGGGTCTGTCGAGACGATTCCATCGACAGATCCACGAGTGCGAGGCTACCGCGCGATCTTCGAAAGCGACTTAGCGATAGATTGGATTAAACAACGCCCCACCAATACCCCGTGGATGGCGACCGTGAGTTACTCGTCGGCCCACGCGCCCTATCAGCAGCCCCCCACTGATCTCCTCCCCCCGCTCTCTGCCGATACCAATGGCTTCAACTGTATCGACACCGGCCAGCAACGGGTCCTGAGCAATCAGATGCTCGAAGCGATGGATAAAGAACTCGGTCGCGTCATGGTCGAAGTAGGACTCGCCACACGCAAACTGGATGGTACGCTCGACTATCACCCGGAAGCCACCAACACGATGGTGGTCATCATCGGGGACAACGGCACCTTCGCCCCTGGCGTGAAGGCTCCGTTTGATCCGAATCACGCCAAGGCTACGGTGTACCAGACCGGCGTATGGGTGCCGTTGATCGTGGCCGGGCCGTTGGTTAACATCCCGGACCGCGAAGTGACCCACATGGTCAACATCGCAGATCTCTTCGAGTTGTTCGGTGAGATCGCCGGCGTGGATGTGCACAAGGTGGTCCCACAGTCCCATATTCTCGACTCCGTCCCCATGCTGCGATATCTAACCAAACCCAATCAGGAGAGCATTCGCAAGACCAACTTCACCGAGACCGCCAACAATCTCAAGGCCACGGATGTCGTGATCTCGCCCTGTGTCGTCACGGCCGTGAACACCTGCCTACAGCTCTTCCCTCAGTCGCAGTTGTGTGCCGCCGAGGGTGGGGTATGGTACGGTCCGCAGGGCGCAGCCGGAGACCAAGGACTGACGTCGTGTTGCGCAGTCAATCAATTTCTGGCGTCGCAGAACCCACCGCAACCCCCAGCCATCATTCTCCCCGATGCCCAACTGGCTATTCGCAACGACAACTTTAAGCTGGTGCAGTTACAGCAGCCCAATTGCACTACCGGCAAAGATGACACTGTTACGGAGTTCTACGAGATCAATGAGGCGCCTGAACTGCTTGTGAAGATCGACGTGCCGCCCAACACCCCCAACCGCCAGACCACCGATCTGCTGACCTTGCAGCCGCAACTCACTTCGACCCAGAAGACTAACTTCAAATCTCTGTCTGACAAGTTACAGAGTTTGCTGGACTCTCAGCCTCCTCCCTGCCCTGGGGATGGCAACCTCGATATGGTAGTGAACGAGGAGGACAGCAAGAATTGGCAATTTTTCAGCACGGAAAACGGGGGAAATTCCAGCTGGTACGATTTCAACCTCGATGGCAAGACCGACGGCTTGGACCAGTTGGCGATCCAGCAGAACCTCAGAACGAAGTGCCCGAAAAAGAATTAGGGCGGCTCTCGCTTACACGTGGCCTCGCTGATCTTGTAGCCAGGGGTTCCCTCTCCTCTTGCGGGAGAGGCCTGTCCTGAGCGAAGTCGAAGGAGGCAGGGTGAGGGGACGCCGTGTCATGACCCGAAACTCAGAGGGGGTTTTTGTTGGGGCCTAAAAAACCAAGGAATTGTCTCTGTTCTGTAAGGGCGAGGCAATGCCTCGCCCTTCTGGAGGGCGACCCATCAGATCGACCCTACAGATGCTGGATTTTTCTCTGAGTGAATAAAAAATCACTGAGAGTTCACTTACTCTGAGAGCAGAAAGATCGGAGACGTCACAATGCGCCTTCACAACAATACCTTTACGAGTGTGGTTGTCGGCGCCATACTGTCCGTCTGGGTAAACGGTCCGGCGGCTGCGGGCAACCCCGCAGGAAGCGAACACCCGGCGGGCCGAGACAGCCAGGCTTCGCCGCCCTCGCCGCCCGACATGGTCTGGATTCCCGGCGGCGAGTTCACCATGGGCAGTAACGCGGAGATCGCCCGTCCCGATGAGAAGCCCACGCACCGAGCGCGCGTAGACGGCTTCTGGATGGATACGACCGAGGTCACAAACGCGCAGTTCCGCGCCTTTGTCGAGGCGACGGGCTACGTGACCACCGCCGAGAAGGCCCCGCAACTCCAAGAGATTATGCAACAACTGCCGCCAGGCACTCCACCGCCGTCAGCAGAGATGCTGGTGCCGGGGTCGCTGGTCTTCACTCCACCGTCGGCGCCTGGCGAGATGTGGTGGGAATGGCGGGCAGGTGCCAACTGGCGTCAGCCTGACGGTCCAGGGAGCAGTATTGCTGGCAAGGCCGACTACCCGGTGGTGCACGTCTCGTGGTTCGACGCCCAGGCGTATGCCCAGTGGGCCGGCAACCGCCTGCCGACCGAGGCGGAGTGGGAATACGCGGCACGTGGAGGACTCGACGGTAAGACCTACGTGTGGGGCGAGGACAATCCGTACCAAGGAACCCCACGGGCCAACATCTGGCAAGGTGAGTTTCCCCACCATAACACTGGGGCGGATGGGCATATTGCGACCAGTCCAGTGCGGTCCTACGCACCCAACGGGTATGGGCTCTACGACATGGCTGGCAATGTGTGGGAATGGGTCCAGGACTGGTATCGGCCCGATACCTACGCGCGCCGCGCGAGTGAGGCAGTCACGGTCAACCCACAAGGTCCTGACAGCAGCTATGATCCGCAGGAGCCCACTATCCCCAAGCGGGTCCAGCGCGGGGGGTCGTACCTCTGCGATGCCAACTATTGCGCCAGCTATCGCCCCAGCGCGCGCATGAAAGTGAGCCCTGACACCAGCCTCGTCCACACCGGATTTCGCTGTGTCAGGACGCCTGACATGGCGAAGAAGGTAGCGGCCAACTCTTGCACTGTAGCCTGCGAGAGACAGCCGTTGTCACCAACAGCCACCCGTCCTTGATACACTGAGTGAGGGGCTCCAGCAGCTTGCGATCATCGACGGTCGCGGTAGTCAGACGGAGGGGTCAGGATGGGCTCGTCTCTAGCGGTACTACGGTGATGAGCCCGGAAAAGCGGGCGCAGTCGTCGATATTATATGTGAGTAAGGAAGAGGGATGCCCTAGTGCAGTTTCAGTATACCTCTTGGGGATACCAATGTAGGGGTCCGATTCATCGGAACCCACCCAAGGGCTTGATAAATCAAGCCCCTACACTGCTCTGGCCGGATCGAGGATAACCGTATTCCCCAACAGGTTTCCTGCAGATGCATTAGGCCAGCATCGGCCAATAGTGTCAGACTTGCCTAAAAATTGTACCATCGCCGTATCCTGTGCGTATGTCCCGTTACCCCCGCATTCATGGGCCAGGCCTACTCTGGAGTGGTGGACGTGCAGGCATTTCCGGCCTTGATTCAGGAAAAGATCAACGCCCGAGGCTGGCACTTTCATGCGATTAACGCCGGCCTGCGCGGTCTCCCGGTAGACGGAGCCAAACAGAATCTTCAGGCCATTATCGATCGCACCAAGAGCAAATATCCGGCAGTGAAAGTCGTGCTGGTGGGCATGCAGGTGCCGTCCAACCTGGGGCGAGACTACACGACCCGTTTTCGCGCGATTTTCTTGGACCTGGCGGCCGCGAATGGCGCGGCGCTGATCCCGTTTTTGTTGGATGGCGTGGATGGTGTCCCTGAGCTGAACTTACCTGATGGCATCCATCCTACGCCGGCCGGTCATAAGATCGTGGCGGAGAATGTGTGGAAAGTGTTGGAGCCGGTGTTGAGGACGATGCAGTGAC
>JBGPOI010000317.1:0-6044 GCA_041487975.1 Binatia bacterium
TCGTTTCTCTTCTCTCTCGGCAGCAAAGCCCTGGCTGACAAACAGACGGTGCTGCGAGTCTGCCTTCTCGAAGATAACCTCCCTTATTCCTCCCGTCAGAACGACTCGGGCTTTGATCTCGATATCGCCAAGGCTGTGGCCGAGGCTCTGGGTCAGTCTTTCACGCCGGTCTGGGTGAAGAACAACCCCCATATTGCTGAAATCGAAGATAGTGATTTCCCCACTCGTCGTCTCTCCCGGAATGAATGCGACGCCATCTTCAGCGTGCCGGGGCCGGATGCGGTCAAGGACTCGCCGAAGTTGACGATTGGCGCTCCCTATTACGGTGCTGCTTTTGAATTGATCGGGCGCGATGGCGGCGCGCCGGCCAGCTTAATGGCACTGGGAGAGAACCCCGTCGCCGTACAATCGCAGACGATCGCCAACTTCGTGCTCAACGCCCGCAAGGCGAACATGCGGACCTTCTTTTCCACGGAAGAGGCGCTAAGCGGCCTGGCGAAAGGAGAAACCGCAACAGCACTCCTGTGGGGACCAGCGGCGGGGTGGTATCTGCGCAACCATCCCGAGCTGAAACTGTTCTTCGTAACGGGGTATGAACCGCCGGCCGCCGTCCGCTGGAACGAACATGTGGCCACGCGCAAAAGCGATCCGGCTCTGCGCGAGGCGCTTGACAAGGCGCTGGCTCAACTCAGCGCATCCGGCGCGCTCCAGCCGTTGCTGGAACGCTATGGCATTCCCTTTCATCAGCCGTTTGACACTACCTATAGCTTGGCGGAGATGCAAAAGCTCAGGTGACAGGGAACCGGTGGAGGTCGCAGGAAAAACATGAGGCAGTGCGGACGTGTACTTTTCACTTTGAGCATAACTCTTTGCTTGCTTGCGCTTGTCGCATCTGCGGTGAAAGCAGAAACGCCGGTCGATAGCTCTGTGAAAAACCCCTTCGCCGGCAACGCCGAAGCGATAACGGCGGGGAAAGCGATGTTCGAGGCCACCTGTGCCGGGTATTGTCATGCCACGGAAACCGCGAAGCGCAATGGTCGCTGTCCAAACTTGTTTGATTGCGAATGGAAGCACGGCGGCAGCGACGGCGAAGTCTTCCACACCGTTACCGAAGGCGTGCCCAGAACCGAAATGGTCGGCTTCAAAGGCCGGTTGCCCGATGAAGTGCTGTGGAAGATCATCGCTTATCTGCGCTCGGCTTCGCAGTGTCAGGATGGCAGCCAGCCGGTGGCCGCACATTAGCGGAGTGCTCAGGTGCGCCCTTCGACAAGCTCAGGGCGAACGGTCAATATGCAAAACTTCATGAAGCGATTGTTCACCAAGTTTCTCTTCCTTTTCCCGCTTTCCCTTTTTCCCTTTTCGCCTTTTTCCCTTTTCGCCTTTTCTCTCCCCTCCCCCGCCTTCGCCCAGCCTCGCGCCTACGTCTCCAACGAAAAGTCCGATGACGTCTCGGTCATCGACACCATCACCGATCAGGTCATTGCCACGGTCAAGGTCGGCCAACGACCACGCGGAGTCGTCGTCGCGCCAGACGGAAAGCGCGTATACGTCTCGAACGGGAACTCTAACGACCTCTCGGTGATCGACACCGCGACGAATACGGTCGCCGACACCATTCCCGCCGGAGTAGATCCGGAAGGGATTACCATCAGCCGGGACGGCGCGCGACTGTACGTGGTCAACGAGAATGGTGGAGAACTGCTGATCATCAACCCAACAAGCAAGGAAGTAATGGCAAAGGCAACGGTGGGAACGGAACCCGAAACCGTCGTGTTGTCGCCGGACGGCACGCGGGCGTATGTCCCCAACGAAACATCCCATGATGTCACGGTGATCGATACCACCACACAGAAAGTGCTGACCTCGATCAAGGTCGGAGAAAACCCGCGCGGCGTGGCTTTTACTCCTGACGGAAAACGCGCCTATGTCAGCAACGAGCGCTCGGGCACTGTGCTGGTGATCGATACTGCCACCAATGCGGTCGTCGCCACCATTCAGATGGGCGAGCGGCCGGTGGGTGAGGCGGTGTTGCCGGACGGCAAGAAAGTCTACGTAGCGCACGGGCGCTCGCACGACGTCCGCGTGATCGATACGGCAACCAACACCGTTACCGCCACGATTCCACTAGAAGGCGAGCGGGCCTGGTGGGTGGCGCTTACTCCGGATGGAAAAAAACTCTACGTGACCGTCGGACGGGCGAATACCGTGGCGGTCATCGACACCACCACCGACAAAGTCTTGACGACCATTGCGGTGGGCCAGGCTCCGTGGGGAGTGACCATTTCACGGTAAATGTTGCAGGAAGAGAGAGAACTCTCCCAGGCTGGAACGAAAAGGGCGTCCACACAAGGGCGCCCTTACATCAGAACCTAGAGGCCAAGGGTTATTCTTTCGCCGTCGCGCGGATGAGCGGTTCCAATTCACCGTTCGCGTGCATCTCGCGAACGATATCGCACCCGCCGACGAACTCACCGTTGATATACACCTGGGGGATAGTCGGCCAGTTGGAGTAGCGCTTGATCCCCTCACGGATGGCCGGATCTTCGAGTATGTTCACGCTCTCGTAGGGAACATTGTAAGAATCCAGGACCTGCACGGTCGCCGCCGAGAAGCCACACATCGGGAAGCTCGGCGTACCTTTCATGAAAACGAGGATCTTGCTCTTCTTCACCTGCTCCTCAATTTGCGCCAGGACAGTATTGTTCGCCATTATCGGCTCCTCCTTGTCGTTTATCGGGTCTTGCGGGTTTGGATGTTGACTAAGCCAGAGGCTTGCTCCTCGGCCTGGCCTAGCTCTTGTGGGGTTAAGGTCGTCAGCGCGAGCGCGTGAATGCGTTGCAGCATCGCCTCTTGCAGGGCACCGTACACCATGCGGTGGCGGGCAACCTTGGTTTTGCCGGTAAAGGCCGCAGACACAACCACCGCTTCATAGTGATCGCCGCCACCAGTGAGGTCCCGCACTTGCACCCGCGCATCAGGGATGGCGGTGCTGATTAGGGACTGAATCTCCTCCGCAGTGATAGGCTCAACGCCCGTTGGCATGGGCAAAGCACCTCGCTTTTTCTCTTGGACCTTAGCAGTCCACGATATAATAGCCAAGGAGCACTCGTGCTGCAACCATATCACGGTGGGTTTAGCGCAGAACCACACGACCCTTCGGGGTGTCCAGCGTCGCGATAAGCGCCGGTGCGGCTCCCGGGCGAATAGCGAGCGAGAGTCCCATCGCCTCCAGAATGGGCCGGACCGTTTCCGGCCGTGGATGCTCGCCGTGCAGTTCTACCAGCGTGCAGCCACGCACTGAGGTCTTTGCCGGGTGCAGAGTGGTATGCCATTCAATCAGGACCGACACGAGTCCGTCGCCCAGCGGCTGCGCTGGGATGACCAGACGCCAGGCGATGCGCGTGCCGTCCGGCAAGTCTCGATGCACCGGTGTGATTCTCCCCAGGTCATAGCCGTGGGCGCGCGCCTGCTCCACCTGCTTGTCGAGGTCGGTTGCCTTGGCGAGCCAGGTAATTAATCGCGGCTCTGTCAGCGCGTCGATTCCGAACGGGCGCGGCATGGCTGGCGGCGGTTGATCCGGGTCAGGACCGATCACTTCCATATAGGACTCATCGCTCAACGATAACAGCGCATTATGGGTGCCCAGACCAGTATGCTTGCCCCCAGGGTCGCACGCACGCCCAGGCGCCCCTGCAAATCCGCCACGGCCTTTGCCAGATCAGGGACTGCGTAGACGATATGGTCCAGCATAAACTACTCCTTTCATTCAATATGTCTCGTAAGGAAGCGCAAATCTCGGTTTCTTGCCAAATCTGGGCCTTATTATAGAATGCGCCCTCGGGCGTCGCCCCTGTTCCTGATCGGCTTCAGGAAATGGACCAAAGCGCGAGCCGTTTCTACTTTGCGTGTTTGATGTGCTTGAGAGATCGTCTATGAACATCGCCAAAATAGCAATTTGATTCTTTCTTCTCATAACGTTTATTCCAAAAAGGGGGAGATCTATGGAAGAGTGTGCAAATCCGAAGAAAGCCAAGCCCAGGCGGCTCGTCAGCGCGCTTGTCTTGAGCGTCTCATTCGCTGTTGGCATACAGCCGGTTATCCCCGCTGAAGTGCAGCAAACGAACTCTGCAGAAACGCCGGCGTCACCCAGTACAACCACAACTGTTGCAGAGAAGCAAGGCGAGAAGACCGCTCACTCCCCAGAAGGAGCTGCCGGCATGAGAGTCTATATCAACCCAAACACTGGAGAAATCCTGGAGCCGCCCGCTGGCGCGCCCGCCGCCGAAACGCCCGAGTCGCTAGAGAAGGCTTTCAGTACCTCCTCCGAAGGCTTAGTGGAAACCCCGAGCCCTGTGCCGGGCGGTGGCGTCATACTCGATCTGCAAGGCCGCTTTCGCAGCCCGCTGGTCGCCACGCAGGGGGCTGATGGCAAGATCTCGATCGAGCATATGCCCGTAGTGCCAGGCCCTGGCGAGAAGAAGTAACCTGAGGAGTGACCAAATAAGGAAGGGAAGATGAGGTACCACAAAAAACGGCTGACCGTATCCCTGCTGGCGCCTGCTTTCTTGATTGCGACGTTCACCTTCTCTCGCTTTGCGCAGGCAGCGACGATAACGATCGTCAATCTTGATGGTCCGGGCGAAGGGTTGAATGATTCCACCCCGGTCGCCCCTGTAGGTGGGAATCCCGGCATCACCTTGGGTGCACAGCGGCTCAACGCCTTTCAGGCCGCCGCGGACCTTTGGGGCGCCCGTCTTGAAAGTAGCGTGGAAATTCGGGTGGGCGCCCATTTCGATCCGTTATTACCTTGCAGTAACACGTCTGGCATTCTCGGAGGCGCTGGCTCCACGGTGGGTGTTCGTGACTTCATGGGGGCTCCGGTGGCAAATACCTGGTTTTCGATTGCCTCGGCCAATAGCCTGGCGGGAGTCGATCTCGATCCAACACATGATGACATCGGCGCAACATTTAACAGCAATGTCGGGACTGCCGGGTGCCTAGCCGCGAGTGGTTGGTATTACGGGCTTGATGCCAGCCCCCTAAGCAATGAGGTCGACTTTGTCTCCGTCGTCCTACATGAACTGGCACACGGCCTAGGCTTTGTCACGTTCGTCAACCTCGCTACAGGTGCAAAGTTGATGGGGTTTAACGACACATTCATGCGCTTTCTCGAAGACCACAGCACGGGCAAACTCTATCCCAATATGACCAATGCCGAGCGCGTGACTGCGAGCGTGAATACCGGAAATCTGCATTGGGTCGGCTCGAACGTCGTTGCAGCCGGTGATTTCCTGATCGCCGGTAGGGATCCAGTGAGTGGCCATGTAGAAATGTTCGCCCCCAACCCGCAGCAGGCTGCTGCCTCGGTCGATCATTTTAGCAACGCTCTCCTGCCCAACGAATTAATGGAGCCAGCCTATACCGGCCCGAACCACACCATCAATCTGACAGCGGAGCTGCTCAAGGATATTGGCTGGCACACTCTAGGCCAGACTGCTCCGGTCGGAGTCCTCGAAAACCCTCGGAATGGCAGCACCGCTAGTGGTATTAGCACGATCTCAGGGTGGGTCTGCAACGCCACTCAGGTTGAACTGCAAATCGATGGCTTCCCCGTCCAGGCTGCCTATGGCACTTCACGAAAAGATACGATCCCCGTGTGCGGAGATGAGAACAACGGTTTCGGCCTGCTCATTAACTGGAACATTCTCGGCAACGGTCCTCGCACCATTGTGGCTTTTGCTGATGGGGTCGAGTTCGCCCGAGCGACCTTCACCGTTGCCACTCTCGGACAACAATTTCTCACCGGCGCCAGTGGCACCTTCCTCGTGCCAAACTTCGCCGGCCGCAATGTCATCATTCAGTGGCAGGAAAGCTTACAGAATTTCGGTATCGTCGGAACGCAATGAAGAGCGGAGAGGGCGGGATTTGAACCCGCGGTACGGTTATTAGCCGTACACTCGCTTAGCAGGCGAGCGCCTTCGACCACTCGGCCACCTCTCCGTGGGGGTCTGACTAGGCGGACACTAGAGCTTTTCGGTCAGTCA
>JBGPOI010000318.1:0-6038 GCA_041487975.1 Binatia bacterium
CCACCGTAAAGAACTGTTAAGAAACAAGTTGGTCAATTCACTCATTGTTCGTGCGAAATTCGTTGGAAAAAAATGAGTCTTTTCGGATTCTTTTGCATCCGAATAAGCAAATTATTTTTTTTAAATTCTCAG
Organism: Binatia bacterium; assembly: GCA_041487975.1. Lineage (GTDB taxonomy): Bacteria > Desulfobacterota > Binatia > Bin18 > Bin18 > JACQEL01. Next base: position 133 of record JBGPOI010000318.1, read on the forward strand.
CTTCATGTCATCTGTGACAACGCTCGCTTTCATTAGGCATAGAGACTGGTTCATTTAAGAAGAACGGCAGAGCAAGCAATATCTTTAGGAAAGAAGCCACAAAGAGCCCCGCTCTCAGCCGATATTCCACTTGTCCTCCGCCACCAACTCTTCAAAGATGAGGTGTCCGGCCAGCCGGACAGCCACTCCGGACACTCCGACTGGCGCGCCGCAATTCAGCTTTCCGTCCACTTCGCACTGAGAGTGATATTAAACTGTCCGAGGCGTCCGGACACTGCGGAGGAGCGAGCACGGTGCGCCTCGCCCCCGCAGGTCCCTCTTCGTGGGGAATTTCCTCAAGAGAACCATAGTGAAGGGAAAGTGGTCTCGCTGCTGTAGCCCGTAAAATCAAGGAAACTCGCGACCCCAGTATTTTTCACCCAAAGTGAATTTCTTCTCAACGTTGATGGGTGACTGACTGTGAGTTCTAATTTTCAATATGGCATGCTCATTGCTCGTCTAACATAATCACTCGCAGCGACGACACGCTGCTCAGCAACCTGAACACAGCGAAGCTCAGTACGAACTCTTCCCACAAGCGAATTATGACCCGCTTGCAATCGGACGGCTGTCTCGGCGCGAGGACGATTAGTGGAGGACCATGAAAAGAACAATCATCGCAGTGCTGGCCATTCTTTCCCTAGCGACAGCTACACAGGCAGGTTTGGGCTACAATTATGCTGGAGTGTCGCATACCGCTAAGGTGGCCCACGACACATCGGTGATCATCACCATCACGCAGCTCCCCAGACAGGTGTACTCGCAGGCAATCGGTTGGACACTCCTGTGGGACACTCAGGGGACAGGCGCCTATGTAGAGGCCGGGGTCGGTATGCTCTATCCCGGCGGTAAGCCGAAGGTTGTATCTCTATGGTGGGCCAGCAATTCAAAGAATCCCGGGGGTAAAGTTGGCAGCGTGCCTCTTGGAACGCCTGTGCTTGTAGAGCTGCATAAAAGCGATGGTGTGCAAAGCGTTCAGGTCCGTTGGACGTGGACTACGCCAAACGGACGGGTGCAAAGCATTAGTAGATCCTTTCCAGTACAAGGCTGGGTAAACGGCCCCGGCATTCATTCGACAAAAGCAGAGGTTTACTCTTCCTCCGCTACAGTGAATCCCAACCCCTTTGCCATTCAGTTCAACGACGTCACTATTTATCCAGAGGACACTTCTTCCGCATATTTACAGAGCACCCCTCCTTATGTGCCGGCAGGGACTTTGACTGACTTTAGCGTTATCTATCCGTAGGGTCTCGGATTGATATGAGAGTCTTCGCCCGCGGCTGAGAATGACAGTGTTGAAAGTTGCCCTCTGAATGCGACTTGGTATAAGGAAGGAGGGACCTGAGAAAAAAAGGCCAGGGGAACTCCCTGGCCTTGAGGCGTCATACCAAGTTGCGATCAAGAAAATCCTTTACCGGCGCTATGGTCTCCTCGGAAAGGCTTTCTCATACCATTCAATAGTGTTTTTGAGGCCCGCAGGTAGAGTCGTTTGCGCCATAAAACCAAATTCGTGCTGGGCTTTCGTGGTGTCCAGGCAGCGCCGGGGCTGACCGTCAGGCTGTGAGGAATCCCACTCGACTCGTCCGGTAAACCCCGACAACTCGGCAATGAGGTGCACCAAGTCTCGAATAGTGATCTCCTGACCAGAGCCCAAATTCACCGGCTCGGGTTTGTCGTACCGTTCCGCGGCTAGCACTAGGCCTTCGGCGGCATCCTCCACGTAGAGGAACTCTCGCGACACCCGGCCCGTTCCCCACGCTGCGATCTTCTCCTCACCGTGGCGGCGGGCTTCCACAGCTTTGCGAATAATCGCAGGAATGACATGCGAGGACTCCAGGTCAAAGTTGTCTCGTGGGCCGTACAGATTCACCGGCAACAGATAAATCCCCGGAAATCCATACTCCTGGCGATAAGCCTGGAGCTGAACCAAAAGCATCTTCTTCGCCAGACCATAGGGAGCGTTGGTCTCCTCCGGGTAGCCGTTCCACACATCCTGTTCCTGAAACGGCACCGGGGTGTACTTGGGATAGGCGCAAATCGTGCCGGCGCAGACGAACTTCTCTACGCCACAGCGTCGCGCTTCCTCAATGAGTTGGATACCCATCAGGGCATTGTCATAGAAAAATCGGCCCGGATGCTTGCGGTTGGCGCCGATGCCTCCAACCACAGCCGCCAGGTGAATGACCAGGTGGGGACGCGCGTCTTGCAAGAGACGGACGATAGCTCCTTTTTCCCGCAGGTCGTACTCTCGGCTGCGGGGCACGACAATCCGCTGGCATCCTCGCTGCCGCAGCTTTTCCACCACGTAAGCGCCCAGGAAACCAGCACCACCGGTGACAACGACAGTTCTCTCCTGCCAAAAACTCATAGCTCGCCTCCGGGTCATTCAAATAGACTCACTTCTTGCTGAAGCATGCGGGTCACAGCCCCGTCCCACTGGTGCCAGTCAGGAAACTTCTCCTGCAAAATCTGCTTCCCCTTGCCGGGCGAGTCCAGTCCGACTGCTTCCAGATCAGCATCGACCATAATGCACACGAGTTCGCGAAACGTCACCCGGGGTTCCCAACCCAATTTCTCCCGCGCTTTGGCGGCATCAGCCCGCAGATGTTCTACTTCCAGCGGCCGAAAGTACCGGGGATCGATCTCTACGTATTCTTCCCAGTCCATCCCCACGTAGGAGAAAGTCTGCTGCAAAAACTCTCTGACCGAGTGCGCTTCGCCAGTGCCGATCACATAGTCATCAGGAGCGTCCTGTTGCAGCATCAGCCACATGGCCATGACGTATTCCGGCGCGTAGCCCCAATCGCGCCTGGCCTCCAGATTGCCAACAAAGAGCTTGTGCTGTTTTCCAGCGCGGATATTGGCCAACCCCCGGGTAATCTTGCGGGTAATGAAGGTTTCCCCTCGTCGCGGCCCCTCATGATTGAAGAGAATGCCGTTGCAGGCAAAGAGCCGATAGCCTTCTCTATAGGTGCGAGCCATCCAGTAGGCATAGATTTTAGCGGCCGCGTACGGGCTGCGAGGCAGGAAAGGGCTTCGCTCGTTCTGCGGCGGAGGAGCAGCACCAAACATCTCAGAGCTGGAAGCCTGGTAGAATCTGGTCCGGATGCCGCTACGCCGAATCGCCTCCAGCAAGCGAGTTGTGCCCAGCCCAGTGACCTCCCCGGTGTACTCTGGCACCTCGAAGCTGACCTTCACGTGGCTTTGCGCGCCCAGATGATAGATCTCTTCAGGCTGGATGTTGTAGATCAGGTTCGTCAGTTGCTCGGAGTTAGACAGATCCCCATAGTGGAGGAAGAGGCGCGCAGCGGGGTCATGGGGATCCTGGTAAATATGGTCGATCCGTTGGGTGTTGAATGTTGAAGCCCGACGGATGAGCCCATGGATTTCGTAGTCGCGAGAGAGCAGTAGCTCTGACAGATAAGAACCGTCCTGTCCTGTAATCCCAGTGATCAGCGCTCGCTTGGTCATAGAAACCTCCTTCTCCAACTCATACGGCTTCGCATTTCATAATGTGGGGGTGCGATTCATCGGACCCCCACAAGGGCTTGATAAATCAAGCCCCTACAAGTTGTTGCCAGGATCGAAAATTACGGTATGGAATACAATCTGGTATCAACAAGTGTGTGGCCGCAATTCTTTCAATTTGGTTTGGCATCTATCTCCGTCAGTGGTTTGGCATCCATCTCCGTCAACCGTGTTATTTCTTCCTCAAACCGCCGTAAAATCTCCTCCCGACGCCAATGAGTCAGGGCAAAGGCCCGGGCGGCCTGTCCGAGCCGGGCGCGCTCCTCGGGATGCCGGGCCAAATGCCGGATCGCCTGCGCCAGGGCTCCTCCATCTCCCGGAGGTGTCACCATCCCGCAGCCTGTCACCACTTGTGCCACTTGAGTGCATGGATGAGCCGTCGCCACTACCGGACGGCCGCTGGCGAGCATCCCCGTCAGTTTAGACGGCATCACGCGGTCAACACTATCAGGCCGCTGGGGCAGCAAATGAACATCAGCAAGATTGAGCAGATCGTTGAGCCGTTCCGCCGGTTGTACAGGCAGAAAACGAACGTTGGGGAGACCATCCGCCAATTGATACAGCCGCGCACGCGCCCCACCATCACCACAGAGCACAAATTGGATGTTGCGATGATCGGCAAGGGCACGGGCTGCTTCCGCCACAATCTCCAACCCTTGCTTCTCGCCCATGGTGCCGGCATACAGAGCAACGATCGTCTCTGGGGCAACGTGTAACTCTGCTCGCAGGGGGCTGGGATCGGGCAGCGGATAAATCTCTTCCGTATCGACCCAGTTGGGAAAGAAAAAACGCCGTGGCGCTTCCACGCCCTTGGTCGCTAATTGCTCTAGCATACGTTCAGAAATGGTCGAGACGCAGTCAAAACGGCGCATGATCCACCGCTCAAAAGCGGCGACACCTCTACGCAGCCATCTGCTGGACAACAGCCCCAAGTCAAAAGCGACATCGATCTCAAAGTCCTGGACATGCAGCCAAGCCTTGGCGCCGCCCAGTCGAGCCGCTCCCCATGCTCCCAGGGTACAGAAGAAAGCCGGCTCCACCACCCATACCACATCAGGTCGCCACCTCAGCCCCTGCCACAAGACTACTGGCAAACTGCTGAGCGCAAAGCTGGCGAGATGCAACACCCGCTTCAGTCCCGACTGGTCCAGAGGTACCCACAGTGGGCAGCGCGACACACGGATCCTGGTCAACACTTCACAACGATAGCGCCAGGCTGAGTACCCCTCCCCTACTCGCCAGGCTGGATAATAAGGAGGCGCGGTCACCACCTGCACGGTATGCCCCCGTGCGGCCAGCCACTCAGCCATCTCGCTGGTGTACTTGCCGATGCCGGTCAGCTCCGGCGCGTAGTTAATTCCCAAAACGAGCAGGCGCATCCTTTCCTCGGTTCAATATCTAAGGTCCAAGGTTGTTATCGATTTGGCGAAGTATGCCGACCATGCTATGGATGTGATGGATGTAATCGACGCAATGACGCAACCGACGCAACAAAGACGCAATCGAAGCGGTACGCTATCAACCCAAAGGGCGCGATATGGGACCAGAACTGAGGGAAATTGCGGAGCAAGACATCCTGGAAAAAATAAGGCAGCTTGAGCCTCAGCAAATAGCCGAGGTAGTAGATTTTATTGAATTCCTGACCGAGAAGAAAAAGAAGACCCCCCCTCTCCTGCAGTTTCTGGACGAAATCTCAGGACCTCGGATCGGGATTGAAGAGGTACGGGGACGGCTGGCCAAAATCCCGGGCAAGATGTCTGATACGGTGCGAGAGTTGCGAGATGAGCGAGGGTGACAGACGAGTTTATTTCTTCGATACCAGCGCCTTGGTCAAACGGTATCACCGTGAGGTTGGGGCTGACATCGTGGACGCTACATTTGCAGATAAAGATGCGAGCAAAATTATTTCTGACATTACAGCGGTTTTCATTTGAGCGAGAAGACAGACCAGCCGTCCATGCCGGAAACGCTCCTCTTCTTCCAGCCTACCTTCTTTCTCTCTTCATTCAAGTGCAAACCGCTGTAGCCCTTGGCCCCTCACTCCCGCCAGCGCCAGCTTGTTCCCCCACTGACCGAACAGCAAGTTAGCGCCCCCAAACGCGGCCCGAAAGAGCCAGAAGAGCGGGGCATGATCAAACCAGCGGAACCACGGAAACGGCTCGTGCGAGTAGTACATCAACGTGCGCTGCCAGGCCACACGCTCAAAGCCCGCCCGCCGCAGGCACTCTGCCACCCGATCGGGCACCAGGCGGTAGACATCATTGCCCGCCTCTTCTACGTCCTCGGCGATTCCCACCCGAACGGCTACTCGGGTCAGCGCGGCCTGCGCGGGTTCCTCG
>JBGPOI010000319.1:0-6029 GCA_041487975.1 Binatia bacterium
GGAACTCACAGAGCAACTTGCGCACGAAGGGGCGACGCGCCTTGAGTTTCGTTGTTCGCCTTATCACCAGAACAGTGCGCTGTATCCGATCATCGACCATCTGCAGCGCCTGCTGGGATTTCAGAGCGGGGATAGCCCTGAAGAGAAGCTGTGCAAGCTGGAGGTAGGGGCACGGCGCGCCGTGCCCCTACAGCGGGAGGCGATACCGTTGCTGGCCGCCTTGCTCTCGTTACCCCATCCCGCAGGCTTCCCGCCGATTACCGTGAGCCCGCAAAAGCAGAAGGAGAAGACACACGCCGCCTTAGTGGCGTGGCTGGTCGGGGAGGCCGAGCAGAACACCGTCTACACCGCCTGGGAAGACGTGCACTGGGCGGACCCCTCGACCCTGGAGGTGCTCAGCCTGGTCGTGGACCAAGCGCCGACCGCGAGGCTGTACGTGCTGTTGACCTTTCGCCCTGAGTTTACTCCACCCTGGGGCAACCGGTCGCACCTTAGCCAGATTACACTGAGCCGCTTAGGGCGCAGCCAGGTCGAGGCCATGGTCGAGCGGGTCACGGGCGGCAAGACACTGCCCCCAGAGGTGATGCAGCAAATCGTGGTCAAGACCGATGGCGTGCCGCTCTTTGTCGAAGAGTTGACGAAAACAGTCGTAGAGTCCGTTGAGTCTCTTGGGTCCATTGGGTCCGTAGGGGCGACCGGCCGGTCGCCCCTACCTTTGGGGATTCCTGCCACTTTGCAAGATGCCCTGATGGCCCGACTGGATCGGCTGGGACCAGCCAAAGAGATCGCCCAACTGGGTGCCACCATTGGGCGGGAGTTTAGCTATGAACTCCTGCAGGCGGTCTCCCCGCTTGACGAAGAGAGGTTACAGCACGGGCTGAAGCAGTTGGTCAAGGCGGAGCTGATGTATCAGAGGGGGCTCTTGCCACAGGCCCACTATCTCTTCAAGCATGCGCTGATTCAGGACACGGCCTATCAATCGTTGTTGAAGAGCACCCGGCAGCAGTATCACCGCCAGATTGCTCAGGTGTTGGATGAGCGATTTCCCGAGACTAAAGAAACCCAGCCTGAGCTGCTAGCCCATCACTACACCGAGGCCGGCCTGATTGAACAGGCGATTCCCCACTGGCAGCAGGCAGGGGAGCGAGCCAGCCAGCGCTCGGCCTATGTGGAAGCGGTTGCTCACCTCACCAAGGGGCTGGAGTTGCTCAAGGCCCTGCCCGACACGCCCGAGCGCGTCCAGCAAGAACTCACCCTACAACTCGCCCTGGGGTTGCCGCTGATGGCTACCAAGGGCTATACGGCCCCAGAAGTGGAAAAAACTTACACCCGGACGCGCGAACTGTGCCAGCAGCTGGGGGAGACTCCCCAGCTCTTCTGGGTGCTGTGGAGCCTAGTGGTGTTTTACAATAACCGGGGGGAGGTACAGACGGCACGTGAGCTGGCGGAGCAGATGGTGCGTCTGGCCCAGAGCATCCAAGACCCGTTACTCCTCTCGCGGGCTCACGGGGTACTGGGGTGGACACTGTGGTGTCTTGGAGAGCTGACCTCGGCTCGGACACACTTGGAGCAGGGTATTGCGCTGTATGACCCCCAGAAGCACCCGCGTCCCACCGTCGGTATGGATGACCCAAGGATGAATTGTCTCTCCTTTGCAGCCTGGACCCTGTGGAGTCTTGGCTATCCAGACCAGGGTCTGAAGCAGAGCCATGAGGCAGTGGCCTTGGCCGAAGGGCTGTCTCACCCCTTTAGTCTGGCATATACCTTGGGGTTTGATGCCGTGTTCCATATGCTCCGTCGGGAGGGGCAGCTCGCCCGAGAGCGGGCAGAGGCGATGATGACATTGTCAACCGAGCAGGGGTTTCCGTTCTGGTTGGCGTTTGGGATGGTGGTGCGGGGCTGGGCACTGGCGGTGCAGGGACAGGGAGAGGAAGGGATTACACAGCTGCGCCAGGGCCTAGCCGCCTACCGGGCCACCGGGGCAGAGCTAGAGCGGCCATCTTTTCTTGCCCTGTTGGCCGAAGCATATGGGAAAATGGGACAGACAGAGGAAGGGCTCACTGTGCTGGCCGAGGCGCTGGATGTGGTGCACAAAACTGGGATGCGTGTGGGCGAGGCGGGGCTGTATGTGCTGAAAGGCGAACTCCTGCTTATGCAGGAAGGCTCTAGGCTACAGGCTGTAGGCCATAGGGAAAAAACGGAAGAGGCCGAGATATGCTTCCAGAAGGCCATCGAGATTGCCCGCTGCCAAAGTGCCAAGTCGCTGGAGCTGCGAGCGGTGATGAGTGTGAGTCGGCTGTGGCAGACACAGGGCAAGAAGGACGAAGCCCGGCAGCTACTGGCCGAGATCTACGGCTGGTTCACCGAAGGGTTTGATACGAAGGACTTGCAAGAAGCAAAGGCAGTGCTGGAAGAATTGGCCTGAAGCCAGAAGTGCGGAAGTAAAGAGAAGAGGAACCAATAACCGTCGCCCGAGAACAGAGTGTTGCCCGACTCTTTTTCCACACCAATTGACACTACCTCCTTTTATTCTTGCTAAAAGCTAACAGCCGTTCCTAGAGAGCTATGCCGAACAACCTACCCTTAAGCGGAATCCGTGTCGCCGACTTCACCTGGGTGTGGGCTGGGCCGTTTGGGACCATGCAGCTTGCCCACCTGGGAGCTGAAGTCATTCGTGTCGAGAGCCAAAGCCGCGTGTGCGTAACTCGCCGGCTCCCACCTTTTGCCGATGGGCAGGCGGGTCCTAACCGCAGCGGGTACTATAACCAGTACAACCAGGGCAAGGCTTCTCTCTGTCTGAATCTCAAAAAGCCCGAAGGACTGGAGATCGCCAAGAAGCTCGTCTCCGTCAGTGACATCGTCGCCGAGAACTTTGCCGCCGGGGTGATGGACAAGATGGGGCTGGGCTATGAGGTGTTGAGACAGATCAAGCCGAACATCGTCATGATCGCCATGTCCGGCTATGGCGCCAGCGGTCCGGAGAGCGCCTACGTTTCCTACGGTCCTGCCCAGGTGCCGATGAGCGGGTTGTCCTCTCTGACGGGTTTTCCCGGGTTCCCGCCGATGCACGTCGGCTTTTCCTATGGCGACCCTAACGGTGGGCTGCATGGCGCTTTCGCCGTATTGGCGGCGTTGCTGCACCGAGCCCGAACCGGCGAGGGGCAGTACATCGATTTGTCGCAGTGGGAAACCTCGGTGGCCGTCCTGGGTGAAGGCATGATGGAACAGGTGATGAACGGTTCCCAGCCCCCGCGTCTGGGCAACCGTGACCCCTACGTGGCGCCTCACGGCCTGTTTCGCTGCCAGGGGGACAACCGCTGGGTGAGCATTGTCGTCGCCAGCGAGGAGGAATGGCAGCGGTTGTGTACGGGCATGGGCCGTCCTGAACTGGCGCCTGACCCACGCTTTGCCACAGTGGCGGCGCGGAAGCAGAATGAGGATGCCCTGGAAGCAGTGCTCGCCACCTGGACCGCGACCCTCACAGCCGAAGATGTCACTGCCAGACTTCAGGCCGCTGGGGTTGCCGCCTTTCCCGCCCTCAACAACAAAGAGTTAGCCGAGGACCCCCACCTGCACAGCCGCAGTTTCTTTGTCGAGCTGCCGCATGCTGAAGTTGGCGTGCGGCAGCATGCGGGAGTGCCGTGGGTCTTCTCTGACACGCCCTGTCAGGTGCAACGTGCAGCCCCATGCCTTGGCCAAGACACCGATGAAGTGCTGCAAAAAGTCCTGAGCTTTTCGGCCGAGGAGGTGGCCGTGCTCAGGGAAAGAGGGGTTCTGACGTAGAAGGGTCGGGCAATGGAAGGAGAAGGCAAAGGGCAAAATCCGCAACCCACAGTCGATAATCCACGATCCTGCCGACTGGAGACTTGGAACTTGGGACCTGCAACGGTCTACGGCGGTGGGCAACAGTGTTTATCCTGAGCTGATACCCGCGTGTTCGCGCTCAACGGCGTGGCCCTAGTCGACGAAAAGCCGAAGACCTCAGGTTTCTGAAGGTGACCTGCACCGGCGCGAAGGCGCACTGCGTGAGGGTTCCACTCCGCTTTCTCCCTTACCGCAGACGTGGTAGTATGCGCGGCGGTGGTGCTGGTGGTGCGGTCTGTAGAGGACATTCTCATCCAAGAGGCGGGAATCCCCGCCGATACCCTTGCCAAGGCTAAAGAGCGGCTCAAGGACGATAAAGATCTGGGCGAGGCCCTGCGTGAATTGGGCGTGCTTGACGCCGCAGGCTGGGCAAAAGCGCAGGCTTTGTACTATGGTCTGCCTTACGGCGAAGAGGTCACCCTGGGTGAGCATGCCGCCGAATTGTTAGCCCGCGTGCCTCTGGCTTTTGCCAAACACTATCAACTCCTTCCTCTCGCCCAACATGACGGCACGGTAACCGTTGCCGTGGTCAACCCGCGCGAACTGGGCGCACTGGATGATGTGCGTCTGCTCCTGGGTATGCCGGTCCATCCCCTGGTTGTGCCCAAACCGACTCTGCACGAGGCGCTCAACCGCGCCTACGACCAGGCGTCGCAATCGACCCAAGAGCTGCTCGATACGCTGGATGAGAAAGCCCTCGACCTCGACCCCGCCGAGTGGCAGGAACCGCGCGATCTTCTGGAGGCGCAAGACGAGGCGCCGATCATCCGCTTGGTGAATTCGCTGTTCTACCAGGCCAGTAAAGAGCGGGCGAGCGACATTCACATCGAGCCCTTCGAGCAGGAGTTACTGGTGCGTTTCCGCATCGACGGCATTCTCTACGACACGCTGGCTCCACCGAAGGCGATCCAGCCCCTGCTCATCTCACGCATTAAAATTATGGCGGGGCTGAACATCGCCGAGAAACGCCTGCCCCAGGACGGTCGTATCCATCTCAAGGTAGCGGGTAAGGACATCGATATTCGCGTCTCGGTCATTCCCACTGCCTTTGGCGAACGGGTGGTTCTCCGTCTGCTCGACCGCTCCTCCGCTCTCCTCGGCCTGGAAGAACTCGGTCTCAGCGGGCGGAACCTGACGTTGGTCACGCGGTCGATCCGGCAAAGCCACGGGATCATCTTGGTGACCGGTCCCACCGGCTCGGGTAAGACCACCACGCTCTATGCCGCCCTGAGCCAGATCAATACCAGCGATAAAAACATCATCACCATCGAAGATCCGATCGAGTATCAACTCCGCGGCATCGGACAGATGCAGGTGAACCCTAAGATCGACCTGACCTTTGCCGCCGGGCTGCGCTCGATTCTGCGGCAAGACCCGGACGTGATCATGATCGGTGAAATCCGCGACGCCGAAACCGCGGAGATTGCTATTCAGGCGGCGCTCACCGGACACCTGGTGTTCTCGACGTTACACACCAATGATTCTTTTGGCGCGGTGTCGCGCCTGCTCGACATGGGTGTTGAGCCGTACCTGGTCTCTTCTTCGCTGCTGGGAGTGATGGCCCAACGTTTGGTCCGGCGGGTGTGCCAGGACTGCCGGCAGGCCTACAGCCCGGTGGAAAGCGAGATCAAGGACATTGGTCTCACGCTTCAAGCGGTACAAGGAAGGCCATTCTATCGGCCTGGCCCAGGATGTGAGACCTGTCATGGTAAGGGGCACCGTGGCCGTAGCGGGATTCACGAATTGTTAGTCTTTACCGATTCTACGCGCGCTTTGGTGATGCAACGGGCTGATGCTGCCACCATCCGCCGCGCGGCGGTCGCAAGTGGCATGCCCACCTTGCGTGACGACGGCGCCGAGAAAGTGTTAGCCGGACTCACCACGGTCGAAGAGGTGGTACGGGTGACGCAGGAGGAAATGCTTTAAGCAGCGGTTAGCTATCAGTCATCAGCTATCAGCTTGAGATACCTAGATCTCTTTCAGAGGCTGACTGCTGATCGCTGAATGCTTGAATATATGCCCATCTACGCGTACACAGGTCTCACTGCGCAGGGGCGCGCCATTACCGGCGTGATCGACGCAGACACTCCCAAGGGTGCGCGGCTGTCTTTGCGACGCACGGGAATTTTTCCGACGGCGATCAGCGAAGAACGGGCGACCCAGAC
>JBGPOI010000320.1:0-6024 GCA_041487975.1 Binatia bacterium
AGGAGCTGCGCCGACGCCCCGTCCACTTTCTGCCGCTACACGGGCCACGTTGGCACGCGCGTTCAATCCCAAAGCCGTGGCGGTCATCGGTGACAAACGGGCGATGAACTACATGTGGCTGCGGAGCCAAAAGGCGTTTCAGGGCAAAGTCTACTCGGTGCAGATTGATGAACGCGAGTTGCCTGGCATCGAGGCTCTCGGGGTGCCGAACTATCGCAGCCTGGCGGAAATTCCCGATGAGATCGACTATGTCATGACCGCGGTGCCGCGTCAGATCGCGCCGCGTATCATTGCGGACTGCGCGGCCAAGAAGGTGTCTGGAGTGATGCTCTTTACCTCAGGCTTTACCGAGATCGGTGATGACGAAGGTAAGCGCCTGGAACAGACTATGGCTGACACCGCCCGCACCGCCGGGATGGCGCTGATCGGTCCCAACTGCATGGGCATTTACCATCCCAAGATCGGTTTACGGAACTATGCGGAACTGCCTACGGGTGAGCCTGGTTCGGTCGGGTTCATCGGCCAAAGCGGAACACATACCGTGACTTTTGGCTTGGCCGCGCCCAATCACGGGATAAAGGTCAGCAAGGCGGTGAGCTTCGGCAACGCGGCCGTGCTCGATGTGAGCGATTACCTCGATTACCTCGCGGCGGATGACGAAACGCGCATTGTTGGCATGTATCTCGAAGGGGTGCGTGAAGGCCGGCGCTTCTTTTCCTTACTTCGCCAAGTTACGCCTCACAAGCCGGTGGTGATTTGGAAAGGAGGACGGAGTGAGGCTGGCCAGCGAGCCATCTCTTCGCACACGGCTTCTCTTGCTGTTCCCACCGCAGTCTGGGATGCCATGGTGCGGCAGGCCGGGGCCATTGCGGCGGAGAACTTTGACGAAATCTGCGATGTCATCAAGCTGCTCCTCTTTGCCAAGACCACAACCGGCACCGGCATCGGACTGATTGCCATGACTGGTGGACCGTCCGTCGTGATTACCGATGCCTTTGAAAAAGCCGGGCTCCGGGTCCCGCTGCTGAGTGAGGCGTCGTATCAGGAACTCGCCTCGTTCTTCACTGTGATTGGTGGCAGCTTTCGCAACCCGCTCGACTCGGGTCACACTATCGGGATGGGCCAGAGCAGCGGCAATTTGGAACGGTTGCTGGCGATCCTCGACCGTGACCCACACATCGACGCCATCGTTATGGACACCGGCGCTGGCTTGGTCGCCGGCCAGTGGCAAGCTCATCCTCAGGTCCTGACTGCTTTGCTGGATACGCTGTCAAACTTCGCCTCGCGTTCAGCTAAGCCGTTTGCCGTCGTCCTACAGCCCTTTGCTCTAGAAGCCCCCTTGCTGGCGGTGCGGGAGCAATTTCACGCCCGAGGCATCGCTACTTTCGCGACGCACGAACGCGCGGCCCGGGCTCTGCGGTTGGTGACGGACTACTGGCGGTTTCATGCAAGCGAATCAAGATAAAGCGTTGCATAGGAGTGAGAAAGCGACTAGGATGAAAAACAACGTTGTGAAGGGGCACAGTCGTGCAAAATAAAGCTGTTTTCGCAAAGGTGTTCTGGGGATTGGTGGCGGGGGTGCTGATTGCCACGAGTGTTTCGTGGTTTGCCGGAATGGTCTACCGCGAAGGAAGCCTGCTTGCTCCGTTTGTGGCCTTGATGCTGGCCACGGTAACTCCCTTTGCTCTTTATGAAGAGCCCGCCAAACGTGTGGCCTGCGCCCTCCTCGCCTCAGCCCTGCTCTCGGGGCTCTCGCTCTTAGCGTTCAGCTTGGGCGGACAAGCCACTGGGCCGACGGTGTTCGGGCTTAGCGTGGTGGCGGTGGCCATCCCGGTTGGTGTTGACCTGATCTTGCAAGACTTTGGCATGCGGCTCATTATCCCATCGCTCTTTTCGCGTGGCGCGGCCGCGGCGTTTCTCTCCGTGGTCCTGCCGTTGAGTGCCTGGGTCATCGCGCACGAGCATTTTACTGCGGTGGAAGAAGACGATGCGCTCATTCGCACCGTCGCGCAGAATGTGAGTCCGCAAGGTGATACCATTGTCTTTGACCAGGTGGACCCGCGCCAGAAAGATAAACTGAAGAACCTCGTATCCGTTCGCACGAGCGAAAAAACCTACCGGCTCTCTGATGCGGAGATCGAGTCGGTGGTGGAAGAACGGACGGTGCGGCGCGAGAGCCGTAAGGAAGGCCAGAATGAGGTGGTCAGCCGTGAGCAAGCCGAGCGCATGCGCATTATCCTGAAGCTGCAAGGCGCGCCGGTGCCGGATGACATTACGCTCTTCTCGCGGCGCGGTCCGGTCACCATAAGTGAGTTGAAGGTGCCCTTGGAAAAAAAGAATCCAGGCTAACCGGACGCCATATCCTTCCAGAATAGACAAAATCACCAACCCTCGCTCTCTTCCTCTGTCGGGCCGTGTCCGCAATTGACCTTCTCTGGGCTATACGATAGCAAAGGGTGGACTCGCGGAGTCGGCGGGGGTTTCTCGCACTCCTGAGCAGAAGTCGGACCAAGTGAAGGAGGAAGACGATGACCTACATCATCACCAGGCTGTGCCGGGACTGTGTCGACACTGGCTGCGTGGCAGTTTGCCCGGTGGACTGCATTTATGAGTATACCGGCAGCGATCGGGAGCAGTTTCCCAATCAACTCTACATTCATCCCGATGAATGTATCGACTGTGGTGCGTGCGAGCCGGAGTGCCCATGGCAGGCGATTTTTGAAGAAGTCGCCGTGCCGGATGTCTTTCAAGAGGACACCCCGTTAAACTACGCGATGAAAGACTACAGCGGCGACTTCAAAGTGGCCCAGCTCATAAAGATAGTCCACCCTACCGCTGACGAGATTCAGGCTAACAAAGAGAAATGGGGTTGGACGGGGTGAAGTCTGGGGTTCGGAGTCCGAAGTCCGGAGTCGGGGGTTGGTGTTCGATCTTGGTTACTCTTTCCTTTTTTTACCAGCCCCCAATCCCCAGCCCTTAGCCCCGCTTCCGCTCTCGCCGCAGCTCTTCCTCTACCAACACCAGCCGGTCATTGCCGAAGAATAGCGAGGCGCCATTGACGAACATGGTTGGCGAGCCGAAGCCGCCGCGCGCTATGACCTCATCAGTGTTGGCGCGGATGCGGTCCTTGTATTCCTGACGGTTGATCTTGGCGAAGTACTCCTGCGGGTCGAGCCCGACCTGCGCAAGAATACTCTGCAGGACATCATCCTTGCTGATATCCTGATCTTCGCCCCAATACGCCTCAAACACGCCGTAGCTGTAGGGCATAAACTTGCCGGGGTGTTCGAGCGCTACGAGAGCCCCGCGCAGGGCTTTGATCGAGTTTACCGGAAAGACCGTTGGCGACTTGATGGTCACGCCGTAAAAACGTGCCCAGTCTTGCAGGTCCTTAGCGGCATACTTCGCCTTGGCCGGCACACCGCGTTCGCGAAACTCGTAGACCGAGGGGTTGACCGTATTGAAAATGCCGCCGACCAGAATCGGCCGCCATTCCAGCGTAGCCCCGTATTTCTGACAGATCCCTTCGATCTTGGTAAACGCCAAGTAGGTCCAGGGGCTAGAGTAATCGTAGAAAAATTCGACCTTTGCCATCGTTTTGCTCCCTTAATCAGCCACCGCGCAGGAACTCCACTACTAGGCGGTTAAACTCCTGTGCGTAAGTTTGATGGATGTTGTGTTTGCCGTTTGGGAAGATGTGTAAGCGCGAGCCGGCAATGTCCTGATGAAGCACGTCGGCATGAAAGTTTGGCACGAGCGGATCTTTGCCGCCCTGCAAAATCAACGTCGGGCAGCGGATCAAGTGCAAGCGTTGACGACATACTTCGCCTCCGGCGTGGTAGATCGCTTTCATGGCATCACACCAGTGCGCCCAGAGATCCTGCAACTCATCCCCATAGATCGCCCGCAGGGCCTCGACCATGCGCGGTGACCAGGAAGACAAGAACCGCGTCTTTTCGTATGCTTCGATGTCTTCAGCAGTGAGATACGCGTTGCCGCCCCAAATGACGAGCTTGGCAACCTGCTGCGGTCGATGCAAAGTCAGCAGCAGGCCGATAATCGCTCCGTCGCTCCAACCGCCCACGGCGTAAGAGGTGCAGCCAATCGCATCCATCAACGCGGCGCAGTCCTGCGCATCCTGCTCATAGAAATCGAGGGAGAATTCCCTGTCTGGCGGTCGTGACTTCCCGTAGCCGCGCGGGTCGGGTGCAATCACGCGGAACCCTTCACCGGGCACTGCCTCGAGTTGTGGGCCGAAATCCGACTGTCCCGTTCCTAACGCTCCGGCAATCAACAGCAAAGGTTGACCCTGGCCACGGTCTTCGTAGTAGAGCTTCACCCCGCGTACCTGCGCATACGGCATGGTTCCTCCCCTTTCCAACGGTCCTGACTGATAGCACGATCCCGCAGCGGAGAGAACCCGGTGTCACCCTTGCAGAAGACAACGATCTCTGCCAGAACAAAACGGTTGCGAGCGGATCTCACAGATGAGAGAGGAACCGGAGTGCATGA
Organism: Binatia bacterium; assembly: GCA_041487975.1. Taxonomy (GTDB): domain Bacteria; phylum Desulfobacterota; class Binatia; order Bin18; family Bin18; genus JACQEL01. Next base: position 4,513 of record JBGPOI010000320.1, read on the forward strand.
AAACCATTGGACTAACCGGCGGTATCGGCTCGGGGAAGAGCACGGTCTCGCAAATCTTGGCGGAACTGGGGGCGTTTGTCATCGATGCCGATAAGGTCGGGCACGAAATCTACCTCCCCGGTAAAGAGGCCTGGCAACAGGTCGTCACCGCGTTCGGCCGCGATATCTTGGCTGCCGACCAGACGATTGATCGCAAGAAACTTGGAGCAGTCGTCTTCGCCAGTGACGAGGCGCGTAAGCGGCTCAACGCCATCGTCCATCCCTTGATGTTTCAAGACATCCGCCGGCGAGTCACAGAGAAACGGGCTGAAGGATTTACCAAGCCAGTTGTGGTTGAGGCGGCGATCCTGATTGAAGCCAATTGGCTGCCGTTGGTTGATGAGGTATGGGTGGTGGTCACGGGTAAGAGCGCCGTCATCGAGCGCGTAGCCGCGCAACGTGGCCTGTCCGCGCAAGATACAGAGGCACGCATTGGCAGCCAGCTTGCTGACTCCGAGCGGCTCAAGTATGCGCGCGTCGTGATTCGTAACGATGGATCCCTGGAAGACCTCAAGAAGCAGATCAGCACCGCATGGGGGCGAATCGGGTAATGAATAAACTTGCCGTGCGCGGCGTTATTTTCGATGTTGACGGCACCCTGGCCGACTCGGTAGGATTTTTCTACGAGATTGCCCGCGAAGTATTGGAGATTGCCGGTGCCCCGCCGGTCGCGAAAGAACGGGTCTATGAACTGATGCGCTTTGGCGACGCCGCACCTTTGGAAAAGCTCTTTCCGCCCGGTTACCTTGATCCGTCCGCCACTCTCAAGCGTATCGTTGACAATCGCATGAACGACTGGATGCGGCGCTATCACCACGAAACCGAGGCCATCCCTGGCAGTGTGGATCTGCTGCATGATTTGCATGCGCGGGGTCTACGCCTCGGGATTGCTACCTCCTCGGGCCGGGCGTTGCCGTTCCTCGACCGCTGGGGAGTACGACATCTGTTCAGCGGGATCGTCGGGCGCGAAGATGTCGAGAGTCGCAAGCCGCACCCCGAACCGGTGCTGAAGTGCCTTGGCTATCTTGCACTTGACCCGCGCGAAGTGGTGTATATTGGCGACTCACCCATTGACATTCGCGCTGGAAAAGCCGCTGGTTCTTATACTGTCGGGGTGCTTACCGGCACCAGTCCGCATGACGTGCTGCACGGCGAAGACCCGGATCACATTCTGGAGAGTGTGATTGGGTTGCCAGGCATCCTCCATTGGTAAGGGACCGGGAACTTTCTCTGCGGTAGAACGTTATCCCTCACGAAGTGCGGAGTGACGTGTGTAGAGGACAGTCTCGCTAAGAAAGGACACATTTTGCCCGAACACACGCCCAGCGGTGGAGCGGGGCATGGACCCCCTGGACAGATACAGTCTGAAGCCGACGATTTCACCCTTATCAACCGGGCTAAAGCCGGTGAGCGTGAAGCCTTCGGTTTGCTGGCTCAACGACACGGGAAGGCCGTGTTGAACCTGATCAACAA
>JBGPOI010000321.1:0-6019 GCA_041487975.1 Binatia bacterium
CCAGTTCCATTTGTGATACTCTTCGTAATAACGGTCATGCATCTGCACCGAGTGGCTGACCGCACGGGCGGTGACAAAGAACGGAATCACCAGGGCCAGGGGGTCCATGGCGAACCCCATCAACGATTGCATCCCCAGTCCCCAGAATGATGAGATCACGCCGGTGATGGTCGGCCGCAGGGCGCCACGCCAGTCGTGGAAATACATATAGAGCAAGATCCAGCAGAAAACCATGGCGGCGATGAAGATGTAGTAGACCTCAGTGGCATAGTAATAGATCCAGCCATAGAGACGCGGCTCGCCGGCGATCCAGATAGTCTGTTCAGAGGTCTCGAACGGCTCTTTGACCGTGCGGTTGATCTCGTCGAAAATGCGCTTATAGTCCAGCCGGCCCTCGATGAAGTTCGCCTTGATGATTAGGGCTTGCCCATTGAGCGATACCAGTTGGCCGTAGATCGACTCGCTATTGTAGCAGATCTTCTTGATCTCCTCGACTTCTTCGTCGGTCTTGGGCGGGCGGCGCATCACTGGTGGAGTGGCGATGGTCCCCCCTAACACCGTGAGATAGCGTGTCGTGCGGTGTCCGATCGAGGCGATCTGGTCGTGGTTGACACCGGTAACCCGGTCCATCGCCTGCGTCATGTCATAGATCTTCTTGAGCATTTCCTTGGTAAAGACGTTGCCTTTTTCGACCTTCAACATGACGTTGACGTTGTTCGCTCCACCGAACTGGTTGGCGAACTTAAAATGGACCTGCACGAAGGGATGGCGGTAGGGCAGCAGGTCATTGAAGGCGGTGCTCATCTCGATTTGGAAAGTTCTATAGGCCATGAAGGCGGTAAAGATGCCAGTGATGATCGCCACTGGCAGCCGGTTCCTGATGAGACTGGCGCCGATGTTATAGAGTGCGGCTTTGCTCCGCTGTGCCTCTTCCAGAGCCGATGAAATCTTCTGTTCAGCCATGATAGTCTCCTTTTTTTCAATAAGCGTTGAGCAGTCCACTGTCAGCGGTCAAGCGCTTGCTGACGGCTGACTGCTGCATGCCTATTCTCCCTTTTGGCCACTCAACGTCCGCCAGCTTTGGCCGGCGTCATCAGTCAAGAGGACTAAGCCTCTGCCGCCCACCAGCACACCTTTGCCGCTATCTGCGAAGGCGATACCGTTGATCCAGGTGAAAACGCCCCCAGGAATTTTGGCGGGCTGCCAGTCAGCTCCACTGTTGGTTGAGATGAGAACTATCCCATTAGTTCCCGTCGCCACGAGTCGGCCATCCTGACCGGGCGCGACAATGTTGTAGAGATGCAAGTTCGGCAAGTCGGCCTTCTCCCCTTCACGGGAGATCCAGCGCCACTTCTTCCCGCCGTTGTCGGTGGCGGCGACGGCGCCACCAACGCCCACGGCTAGGCCATGGTCTTGATCGGTAAAGCGCACGCGGAAGAAGGCGCCTAAGTTCATGACGTCTTTGCTCTCGCCTTTCTTGGCCAGGGCATCGAGCAGACTCTCATGTTGTGAGTCCCAGGTCTTGCCACCGTCGCTAGTGTGACGGATATTGCCGTACTCGCCGACCATCCAGCCGTTCTGCGCGTCAACAAAATTAACGCTGTAGTAGATGATGTCGGGGACGGCCAAGCTGGTTTCTTCCGACAGGCCGATCTGCGAGACGTCGATACGTTCAACCTTCCAGGTTTCGCCACCGTTGTCAGTCCACAGCCAGGTCGATTCGTCGCCACAGGCCCAGCCGTGCAGCTTGTCAGCGAAGGATACCGAGAAGATTGTCTTATCGGTGCCGGTCTGTTGCGGCGTCCAGGTCTTGCCGCCGTCGCGGGTGTGGATGATGGCGCCGTTATGCCCGACTGCCCAGCCGTAGTCCTCGATGAAGGTTACCTGGGTCAGGCTCGCGTCGGTTGGCCGCGGAGTGATCTCTTGCCAGCTCTGGCCACTATCCTCGCTGCGCAAGACCCGTCCCTCATAGCCGACCGTGACGAATACATTGCCGGTGACGTGCGCAACGTCGAAAAACTTATCTGTGCGCTTGATCAAGTCGTTGTTGAGTTCCACTTGTTGCTTGCTTTGCTCGCAGCCGGTGAGCCCGAGCACGAGCGCAAAGAGCGGAACAAGCGGGCCGAGGAAGCGTCGCCGCGCATGCCTGCCCCCCTTTTTATCCATGGTCTGTGACCTCCCTTATGAAACGAAATTCTCCCCCAAACGGTGGGATGTGTGACCCACGTCCTTTCCTATTTTTTTCGACAAATGTCAAGGGTGAGGGAAAAAAAGTAGATAGAGAGCGAATGGGGATGGTAGGTACGCAGGGACGGCCCGTAAACCGTCCCTACAGGGGAATGGACATTACAGCAGGTAATAGGTCGCCTCAAACCACACAAGATTGCGGCTGGTGTAGTAGTTGAGCAGCGTCCACGAGTTGTCGAACCGACTGCTGGGGAACCAACTCGTCCCCATCGACAGGTCTACTGGCAGGCTCAGGAAGTTGCGCCACCACCACTGCCCGTACAGCAGCCACTGCTGGCCGCGCGGCTCGAACGCCACCGCCAGCCGCTGCTCCAGCTTGCTGGCGAAGTAGCCCTGGCCGCCAAACCCCAGCGTGAGGAAGTGGTTCCAGTGGTTGTCGCGACACCCGCTTTTCGCCCCCCGCACCGGTGGCCCGTCGGCAGGCACGCTGGGGCCGGTGCCCACGGCGTTGTTCCACTCACAGAAAGTGTTGGAGACGCTCGGGGTGTACTTCATCAGCCACTGGAAGCTCAGGAACGAGGCCTGGGTGCCAATCCCACCCGGTAGGTGCCGCGCCCAGTGCATGCCGGGGTAGTTCCCCAGGGCCGACAGCAGGTCGAAGCCCACCATGCTGCGCCACACCGGCTGGGGCTGAAACAGCGTGCGCCCGCCGAGGCTCCGGTCCCCTTCGACCCCATAGCCCTGAGGATAGCGGTTCATCATCTCCTCGGTGCTCAGGCTCTCCTCCAGCCGCAAGATCGCCCCGGTGTAGTCAAAGTCGTTGTAGGTGGCGGTAGCGCCGAGGACATGGGTGTGGCGGTAGGTGTGCTTCGGGGACGCACAGATAGTGATCGGCACCCGCCCCGCCTGCGGCTGTTTGGCCGTGGGCAAGAGGTTGCCTTTGGCATCCAGCCGCCGCTCGGGCCAATCATACCCGCGCAGGTCCGCCCCGACGAGCACCATCGTGCCAGCCGGGCGCACGGTGGTGCGGGTATTGGACTTCCCACTCTCGCTCAGGCAGGCCCGCAGGCCCTCCTCGAAGGAGCCGATGGGCGCAACACCGTTAAACGGGCCGTCGCCATAGACGGCCAGCGGTTTGTTGGGAAATACGGCGCCATCGCCCCAGGGGCCGGTGGGGATATAGATGTAGTTCAGGGTGAAGTTCACATTGTTCCAGGTAGTGCCAATGAGCCGCACCCCGGCCGAGCTGTTCAGCCCCAGATTGGTGCCCCGTGTGTGGTGCGACCCCTTCCCTTTCAGGATGTCGTAGACAACGCTGATCCGATCGTTCGCCACATCCGAGGCGCAACGGTGCGTGGCGCAAGCAAAGTCCGGGGACGCGATGTTCCCGTTCGGGCCGACGGCGAAGATCGACCAGGGGTTCCCCTGCCGCCGCCCGCCGATCCAGTTAGGCCGCATGGGCAGGAACTTGCGCGAGTTGGCACAGTTCTCTGGGCTGTAAGCCACGAGCTTCCCATTCGGGCCCACACACCCCCGCTCCTGGAACGGGATGCGCCAGCCGTCTTCTAAGAGCAGGTTGGTCCCGCCACCGCGCCAGCGCGGCGTGTAATAGGCTTCGATATTCACCTCGGAGAGCCACTGGCCGACGGTGCCGATACCGTACAGCCACTTGGTGGCGAGGATAGGGGTGCGAAACTCGTCGAATTTCTCCCCGATGAAAGAGTTCTGATCGATGCGCAGGGGGTTAATGATGTCCAGGGAGCGGTAGAGGTCGGATTCGCCCCAGACGATCTGCTGGTAGCCCCAGCGCGTGGAGAGCTGGCCCGGGCCGACCTCGCCGTGGTCTAAATCGACGTAGAGGTCGCGAAAGGATTTCTCCGGGGAGAAGAAGTCCGAGCGCAAGCTGTGATCGTACAGCTTGCGGAAATGGTCCCGCAAATAATACACCGGATCGACGCGGGCGCGGAAGCGCGCGCTCAACGAGGCGTTCTCCACCAAGGGGATGGGAAGTCCAGAGCCGAAGGGTTGCAACTGTCCATCCCTCACGATGTTGTTGTAGACTAGCCAGACGAACGCTTCATTGCGCCACTGCACCCAGTCAAAGTGCTCTTTGCCATCGGTCTGGAAGGTATTGCGGGTACGGTACCAGGCTTGGACTTCGATGTCCTCTCCGAAGCGGGTTGATGCCCACGTCGTCGCGCCCCACGTCAACATGCTGATGACACTCAGGAGAACTGCCCACCTCTTTGTGTGTGTTGCCCTTATGTTCATACTCCCTCCTTCTTGCCAGTTTCTCGTTGCCCAAAGAGACCCTGTTTGACCCCTCTTTCTTCTCCTGCGAAAAACCGCCTCCTGTTTTTTACCCTCCATCACCTCCTTTTCTCAATTTCACTGCCATTAGGCAGACCATAGTCTCTGAAGAGAAATTGATTTGATGATATATTGCGCCTTATAACGGAAAAGACGGAAACGTGCAAGTTTTTCTATTTTGTCGAAATGGAAGGAAGAAAAAAGGGCAAAAAAGTCCCCCGGTACAGGTAACTGTCCGGGGGACTTTTAGGTCACAACAGAGGCAGGGGAAGTGTTGTAACGCTTAGCGGGCGCTCTGGATCAGGAAGTTGATGCTGAACGTATCAGGGGTGTTCCACTCTTTGGCAGTGTTGAAGTACCAATCGTACTTGAGCACATAGTATTCTTTGTATCCCGGTGGGCAGTCCCACTTGGAGGAGTGGGAAATCTGCATATCCAACATCTGACCGTTGTGGGTGAACACCTGTTCTTCATCGTAGTTACCGGCCAAGTATTTAGCCGACGGCCTCTTGGAGATGTTCATCAACTGGGTCCAGGTCTTCCACAACTCTCCATTTTGGTCATAGGTCTCGGACCAGGAGGTGTTAAAGTATTCCTTGTCGACGTATATGACACGCTTGGAATAGGCGTACTGGTAGAGCACGCGCTTGGAATAGGTGTACTGGTTGTAACCAGTGGGGATGCCTTCGATGACCCACACGGGCCGTTTTTCCCAGTTGACCTTGTCGGACCACAGGAAAGCCATCGTGCCGCTCTTGCCATCCGGAGCTGCACCCCAGACATCCCGATCCTGATAGTGACCAGAGTGGGCCGCCATTAGCACCTGCTTCTCGCCCAGCACGCGCCAGGTCCAATAGCCGGGCTTGGCATTGAAGGCCCAGATCGAGTCGATATCGATGTCCGTGCCCCAGAACACGTCTGACCGGTTAGCCACGCTAATGCGGCGAACACGGCGCAGCTCTGGCAGGTACATGTACGAGTCATCGGGGTTTTCCAGGGGGGAGTAGCGGAAATTCAGCACGCCCGCGCCCTTCAGGTCGTTTGGTGCGTACAGCGGGCCCCACTGCTCAGTGTAGGTGAGCTGCGGGTTGTGGGGGGCGACCGGCTTGGGGTCCATGTACAGGCGACCTTCCCACTTCATACGGCGCCAGAAATGCGACGCGTAGAAACGTTCCATCTCGCCCTTGTTGTTTACCAGTTCGAGAATCCAGGGGCACCCGACGTTGTCGGTGAAATCAGGGAAGTATTCATGGTTCCACATGACTTTCGCGCCGGCGAGGGGATCGTTGACATCGATATTAGGAAACGGGCAGCCGGCAACGTAGTTGAACAACTGGCGGCCGTCTTCGGACAGTTTTACCTGGCCGGCATATTTTTCCGTGGCTTCTTTGTACGCTTTGGGCCACTCGTATTTGCGGTATGGACCAACCTTCATGACCATGCCCTGCTTAATCATCCACTCCGCCGTTGGCGTGAGGACGTCCTTGGCCTGAGCCAGGTTCGATTTGTCCACAGTATCCCC
>JBGPOI010000322.1:0-6004 GCA_041487975.1 Binatia bacterium
AATCGACTTCCACGCTCACGCGTTTCCCAAAGAGTTCTTTTTCCAACTGAAGGAGTATTACCCCAATGATACGGTCTTGCGCGAAGACGCGCAGGGCCGGTTAGTGGCGGTCTGGGCCGGCACCCCGTTGCCGGCTTGGGATCATGGCCAGCGGGTAGAGGAGATGACCAAAGCTGGAGTGGAGATCGAGATTCTCTCGACGCCGTCCATGTATATTCGTGTGGATGAACACAGCCCGGCCCTCTGTCGTCTGGTCAACGACACCTTTGCCGAGTCGTGCCGTCAGAGCCCGGATCGCTTCAAGGCGTTCGCCAACATCCCCTTCAATTCTATGGAAGATGCCCTGACCGAACTCAAACGCGCGCTGGCGTTGCCCGGCTTTGTCGGTGTGCTCATTACCTCGAACGTCGGGGGCAAGTATCTCCACACGCCCGAGTTCCTGCCGTTCTGGGAAGAGGTGGCGCGACGGCGAGTCCCGGTGTTCATGCATCCGCAGCCGCCGCCGGGGTATCACGACGATGACATCGCGCCGCTGCTGGCTTTTCCCGCTGACACGACGCTCTCGACCGCGAAGTTGCTGTACAGCGGTCTGCTGGAAAGGTTCCCGGATCTGATTCTGATCCTCGCCCACCTGGGCGGCACTTTGCCTTTCCTGGCGCGGCGGATCGATCTAGGTTTCGATATCCCCCACTTTCCCGACAAATACAAACAGATTCCGCGCCGGCCCAGCGAGTACATGAAGAAGCTCTACTTCGACACCGCGCTCGGCTGGCACAAACCGGCCTTCGACTGCGCTCGCGCCTTGGTCGGCATCGAGCATATCGTCTACGGCACCGACTATTTCATGCAGGACAGCACCTTCATGGACTGGACCAATGCTTTTCTCGACAGCCTAGACCTATCCAAGAGAGACAAAGAGAAAATCTACAGCGGCAACGCGGAGCGAATTCTGAAGCTGTGAGCCTCCGTTCGCTCTTCGACACGCTCAAGGATGAACGGGTAGAGAGCGGTAGCGGGTGCTATGCGCACGAAAACGAGCGATCTTCATTGTCGGCGTGCGCACAGCGCTCGCTCTGCTGGCTTCATGTCGCCAGCCACGACCGCAGTATCCGGCCCGTCTCGACAATCGTCTTCGCTGAGGCTCTCTCGGGAACTTCCCCATAGAAGAGGCATTTTTGTGGTGGATCGCCACCAAGTCCGCCACCCACCAGCTCACCACGGTCCCAGAGAGGGAGCATCTCAGCAAATTCCGCATTGTGAATGAGAGTGACCTTCGCTCCGGCCAGGGATCCACTGCGTGCGGCGAGATCGCGTACGCAAACAGCACCGAGCCAGCCATACATCTCGCTATTGCGGAAGATCGGTGCAATCGCGCGTTCCATACCCGAGACCCCCGTGTCGCGCAGATCGACGGTCACAAAACCGAGGCGGGATTCGCGGAATACTTGCAGAAAGGAGGCGAGTTGCAGTCCAGCTTTCAGCACGCCGCGCTCCGACTCATCGCCCAGCGACACCGCCACTTCCTTCGGCCCTGGCAGACCAATCCCCCAGACCGTCGGAGGTCGAACTGCATCTGTAACCGCAAGGGCCAGCTCGGGGAGGAGTGCGCCCCAGTGCCCGGAGCGGCTCAGCAACGAGGCCCATTCACTACCTGTGTCCTCAGAGTGGAGGAATGCTGCGATATCGATCTGCACCTGTGTGATTGGGAACACGCCCAAAAGCTCTCCCAATGCTTTCCGCACTGCGGCGGGTTCCACCCACACGCCACGACCGTTCTCGGCGAGGCTCTCCACGCCAGGTGCGACCCGGAGCCAGACAGAACGATCGCGCCCGAGCATTGCTACGCTCCTCATCCAGTTAGGTTTACATCCCACAGTAGGGGTCCGATTCATCGGACCCTCAGGAGGGCTTGATGAATCAAGCCCCTACAAACTTTTCACCAAACTCAATGTGCAGCACGAAATGCGACCGAGTCGCATTCGCCCTTACTCCTGGAAGTCGAGCCCGGCCGCACGCAGGCGTTGCTCTAGCTCGGCAATGCGCACTTCTCTGGGGTCAGGCATCATCACGCTGTGGGTCGCTCCACGCACGGCTTTCTCGCTTCGGTTCCCTAAGTAGAGCAGGTCGCGGTTGTCCCAGGAGCCGTAGTACGAAACATTTTCCGGCGGCTCCGGCTGCACCCATTCCCGCACGAAGTCATCATACGGTTTCCCGCGCTGTATGCGGTGTTGCCGCTCCTCGACACGGGCACGTTCGGTTGCCTCGGCATCGACAGACCGCGTCCGGGGATCGTACACCACCCGATAAATCTCTTGCGCGACCCAATCCGACACCAGCCCCTCACGCACATCCCGCATGACCGTCTCCGGGTCGCGATCGAGCGGGTCACCATACCTGCCGCCGGCTCCCTGCGAGATCATGTACACCTCGCCTTGTTTGACGATCTCAAATTGCATCCCCATGTGGTGGGTCGAGTACTTTGCTTCGGGAAAGGGTCGCTCGTTCATGATCGAGGGAATCGTCCACTTCTCCTCTGGTAGCTCCACCAATCTCTCGAACGCGTTTACGCCCTTCACTTTGCACAGCGGATAAGTTGGCGCGCCATAGCCGCCAAAGAGGCCATAGGTCGAAGGGAACTTCGAGCCTACGCAGGTTGTCATGAAACCGAACGCGTCAGAACGCCGCACGGTGGCGATGACCTGATAGCCGGTGCCGCCACGGTACTTGCCGAAGCCCTGGTTATCGCAGAGCAGGCGGTGCGGCACGATTTTCACGATCGGTGTTTCCTCTTCCAGCAGTTCCTGCTCGCCCAGGTCGGTCATGGCGGCAAAGATCGGCGCGATGGAGTTTTCGCCGGCGGCGTTCTCGCGCGCGCCGCCGCTCATGCCGTTCAGATCGGCGCACAGGTTGCCGACGGTTTCGCCATATTGATTGACGCCACCATAAATGAAGGTGGTGATCATGTTGTACCAGGGCGCGTGAATGTTAGTGTAGCGCTTCGCGCAAGCGTGCAAAAACTTCGGCACCACCATCTGCAAAGCCGTAAAGGCTGGGAAAAAAGTCATCATGCTTTGCGCGGTGGGGGCTTCGCGGGTGCAGTCCACCGCCGACCCATGATCGGTAATCAGCCGCATCGGCGCAAAGACCGCCTGGTTGCGTGGCTGGTCCGGCCAAACAAAGGTGAGAAATTCCTGCGCCAGCATGCCTTTCAAGGCTTGCAGCTCGGTGTTGTTCGCGCGATTGAGAAACTGCGGACTGGTCCCGCGGAAATCCAGTTCCAACACGTCGCCCCGTTTGCGCGCCTCCAGGCAGATCTTGATGAGGCAGTTCTCCCGGAGGGTGCCGTCAGGGAAGACGACCGAACGCACCGTTAGTTCTCGTGCGAACCCGCAACAATGCGCCGGCCCGGCTCCACCATAAGACACCAGGACGACCTTGCGCGGATCGAACCCACGGGTGGCAACCTCTTTGAAGATCGCATCGGCCATCTTCGCATCAACCTTGCGCTTAATCTGGCGAGCCGCCTCAATCACGGAAATGCCGAGGGGCTGGGCGACGTGTTCTTCAAGGGTCAGTTCCGCCAGCAGCGGATCCAACTGGAGACGGCCGTCGGCATAGTACTCGGGATCCAGATAGCCCAGGATGAGGTTGGCATCGGTCACGGTCGGCTGCGTGCCGCCGCGGCCATAACAGGCCGGCCCCGGGTCGGAGCCCGCCGATTCCGGGCCCACCTCAACCGTTCGCCACAACCGCTCATAGCGAGCGATCGAACCGCCGCCGGCGCCGAGCGTGCGCAGATAGACCATGGGAGTGGAAACTCGCCAGCGATCGACCACCGGCTGGAAGTCATAAATCCAGCTCCCGACGGCTTGCATGATGCCGATATCGAAAGACGTGCCACCCATATCCGTGGCCACCACTACCGGGATGTCATACTCGCGGGCGAGATGCTGCGCGGCCGCGAGGCCGGCCACCGGTCCGGAATGGATGGTTTGCAGTGCATGGGTGGACTCGAGGGAGGCTATCCCGCCGGTGTTATGAATTAACAGCACCGGTTTACGGTAGCCGCGCTCACGCAGCGCATCTTCGAGGTTGCCGAGCGCGTAGAACATGTGCTCATGCAGGAAGCCGCAGATCACCGCCGCCATGGTGCGAGCGTACTCAGATTTGCGGCGGGAAATGCGGTGACTCAGGATCACTGGGTAGGAGCCGAGCAGACTCGACGGGTATTCGTCACGGATAATCTCCTCGATTTGCTCCTCGTGGGCCGGGTTGACCACCGAGTTCACCAACGAGACGACGAACACTTGCACGCCTTCATCCACCAGCCGCCGGATCTTCACGCGTACGTCCTCAACATTGAGAGGTAACAAGACGTAGCCGACAGCATCGATCCGTTCTTGTATGCCGACCACCAAACCCGGAGCAACGAGTGGTTGGGGACGGGTGGCACGCAGCAGATCGACCTGCAGGTGGCGGGGCAGTCCCTCGCCATAGCCGCGACCCCGACTCAGCGAGATCAACGACTCGAAGCCCATAGTGACCAGAACGCCGATGCGCGGGCCGCGACGTTCGATGAGGGCGTTGGTCCCCAGCGTCGTGCCGTAGCGCACCGCATCTACGCGCGCCAATACTTCTTCGAGCGGCACGGCGAGTTCCGCTGCGGCATTGGCTACCGCCTCGAGAAAGCCGACGGCAAGATTGTGGTGGGCGGTGAGCGCTTTCCCTTCGAGGTGCCGCCCTTCCCACTCGATGAAACAATCAGTAAACGTTCCGCCAATATCAACGGCTGCCCGGAGCACGATGTTGTCTCCTTTCTCACTCCTCGTGAGTTACGATCCCGCGCCCCAGCGGCGCTTCAGATCATCGATGTCGAACTCCAGGTCCCGCGTCGGCGGGTGGCCCGGCGGCAGATATTCCGTTTCCACCTGCGTACCACATCCCGGGCAATAGTATTCGAGGATGCGGCACCACTGCGGGTCGGGCGCGAAGGTGTAGCGATAGCGACGATCATCCAGGATCGGTCGGTGAATCTCCCGCGGATCGCGGTCATACACCAACAAGCCGCGTTTGTAATTGTCCCGCGCCGATCCCAGATCCTTGTGACAGCGCCGGCAGTGCCACCGCTCGGTTTCCAGGTCGATCTCCAGGTACTCGGTCATGGCAACTTTCATTTTTCTCTCCTCGGCTCGGCGTCAGCAAGAAATCCGCAGCCCGTGAGCTGTTTCCTCCCAGGTCCACTCCGGTAATACGAGGGCGCTCCAGTATGGCGCCTCGATTAAACACGGACCACGACCAGTCATGCCGGGCTTGAGGTTCCCCGCCTGCACCACCGCGACACGAGTAGGCTGCTGGCCGAGCAGAACCGTCCGATCCGCCTCACCGGCAACGGTTGTCTCGCTCCGCTCTGGCGCGGGAAAGAGAAGCTCAGTGGCAAGTCGTGCACGGAGCCAAAGAGGTTGACCACCGGCCGTTGGTTCTCGACGAGGCCGATGTCGGTACTCGTACCGCCGACGTCAACAGTCACCATCTGTGCGATACCGTTGAGTCGCGAGAGCGCCGCCGCGCTGGAGAGGCCGCCCATCGGGCCGGAGTCGAGGGTTTTCACGGCGGTGGTCTTGGCCACCCGCCCGCTACCACCGTCGTTCCGCATGATGCGCAACGGCTGTTGCACGTGGTGCTCCGCACCCAACCGTCGGCGTGGTAGAGGAACCGCGCCATCTCGCGGTGCAAGAAGCCATTGAGAATGGCGGTCGCGGTGCGCCTGCTGTCCTCCGGATCAACACACAGTTCACGGGAGAACAACACCGGCACGGAACCAAGCAAGTGACTGGGAAAGAGCTTTATATAACGGCGCTTAAACTCGCGTTCGCCGGCGCCACCCTACGGTTCAGGAAAAGAGACCATGACCCATTGCGCGCCTTTGTTGAGCAACTCTCGCATCGCCCGCACGATGAGTGGATCCAAAGCCTCGCCCGCGGTCTCGCCGACGTGCAGCCCCACG
>JBGPOI010000323.1:0-6003 GCA_041487975.1 Binatia bacterium
CTGATGCTGGCGGCATGGCGGTTGACGTTGGCACGATACCAGTACTCGCCGTCGTCGGCATGCTTGATGTGATCGGCGAAATACGGCGCGGTTTCCTTTAGCAGCTCGCCCCACTCCTTAATCGGCAGATGGCGATACCACTTCTCGGTGAGCGGGGTGAAGGCGTTCAGGCCGAAACGGGTTTCGCGGGGAATGGGAAACTCTCCTCCTTCGACATACTCCTTGGCCTTTTCAAAGAGATCGTCCCGCTTGAGCCGCTTGAGTGTGTTGAGCCCCTTGAAGATGGCATAGGGAGCCATCCACCCCCACAGCGACACGCCGCCGGTGTGATAGATCCAGCTCGCGTGGTAGTCCGATGAGGCCGAAACCGGAGCCATCACCTGTAGTGACGGTGGCATCGGATCGTTGCACGCAATCATATACTGCGTCAGTCCGAGATAAGACTGACCCGTCGTGCCGACGCGCCCATTGGACCACGGTAGCCGTGCGGCCCATTCGACGGCATCGTAGCCGTCGGCAATCTCCTGGAAGATCGTATCGTACTCGCCCTCGGACTCGAAACGGCCGCGACAGTCCTGCATGACCGAGAGGTAGCCATAGCGAGCGAAGAGGTAATTGGGACCGTTGGGATCGTCCATCCCCTTCTTGTTGTACGGTGTCCGGCTGAGCAGGACCGGGAAGCGTCCCGCCGCCTCCGGACGTATTACGTCCGCATAGAGGGTGATTCCGTCCCGCGTTTTCATCGGAACATTCTTTTCGGTGACGACTTTGTATTTTTTACGTACCTGAACGATCATGTCTGCCTCCGAGAGGGTAGTTCGTCGTTATGATGATGCTCCGTCTGTACGTTGAGAGTCTGCTCGACGTCCGCTGGCTGGCTAGGCTTTGTTAGAGCGGCGGGGAGCCGAGCCAGAGGTTCCCACCCAGCCGGTCTGCGACACGTCAAACATCACGCCGTCTGGACCGCTGTATCTGACCTCTGCGTTACCATGCTGGGAGCCTCCCATACCGATACCAAGGGCAGGGTTGATGTCGTCGCGAGGGAAAGCCCCAGCCGCCGCCAACTTCTGCGCAATCTCTGCCAAACTCTCCACCTCAAAGCCGATGTGGTGAATACCGGTCCATTCCTTCCCTCGCTCCGCGCCAGCCACCTGATCGTTCTTAAAATGGAGAATCGCCAAGTTAATCGTCCCATCGCTCAGGAAGTAGCCAGACACGATAGGAATATCGATCTTGCCAATCTCGGTCAGGCCGAACGCGTCGATATAAAACCTAGCTGTCTCTTCCTCATTCTGTGTCGCGATGGCAATGTGCTTGATCTTCGCCATGGTGTGTTCCTCCTCTGCTCGAAACATTCTCAGTCAAAAAAACAGAAGGTGTCACCGCGTGTAGTGCAGTTTCAACCCGGGCCGGGGCCAGTCCATCGCCACCAGCTTACCCGTGCCGGTCAGGGTAATGTATGCAGTGCTCAGATCCGGACCGCCAAAGCAAATATTGGTGGTTAATGGATCCCCTGTGGGAATGAACTCCACCGACGCGCCATCAGGCGAGATGACGGTAATCCCGCCGTTGATCAACGTTGCCACACACACATTCCCGGCACCATCCACTGCCAGCGAATCCAGCAGTTGATAGCCGGGCAGCCCCACTAAGAGCTTCCCCCCACCAGGACCAGCCAGCAGTGGCCCACCTTCGCCTGCTACGCGCGCCAGTTCCCCAGGACGAGGAATATCCCACTGCCACACCCGGCCTTCGAAGGTCTGGGCCGCGTACAGCCGCGTATCACCCGGCGCCAGGCCAATGCCATTGGGTCCATCGATGGGGAAGATCATCTCCTTGATCAGCGAGCCATCCGGTTTGGCGTAATAGATCGCGGTGCGATCCTTTTGGCGCTCTTGCACCTTGCCAAAATCCGTGAACCAGAAGCCTCCCGTAGCGTCAAAGACAATGTCATTCGGGCCGCGCAGACGATGTCCATTACAGTCAGTGTAGAGGACCTCTACTTTTCCGCTGGCTAAATCCACCCGTTGAATACATCCGCCGGTATATCCCTCCGGCAGGCCCTCCGTCGGACTCCCGTCCTCAGTAAATTTGAGTCCCCCATTGTTACAGATGTACACTTTCCCGTCCGGCCCAATGGCCGCACCGTTGGGCCCGCCGCCGGTTTCGGCCACCACTTCTTTGCTGCCATTAGGTCGAACGCGCGTGAGTGTGCCGCGTGTGACCTCCACCACCAGTACGCTGCCATCGTCCATGGCAACCGGACCTTCGGGGAATTTGAGCCCCGAGGTGATTTCTCGCATCGCTGTCATATACTTGCCTCCTTCAGAAGCGCCTTTGCCTCTTGCAAATCTTTCGTGTCAAATCCTTCGGCGAACCAGTCAGAGCACGACGACAAACTTAAAAGGGACGATCCGGCGGATCGTTGCAAAATCGCGTCCGTTGTGAGTGAACACGGTCGCGCCAATCTGGCGGCTGGAAAGAGCAATCAAACAGTCATTCACAAGGCGCATTCGCTTCTTCAGATCGTACCCAAAACGACGCTGCACCGTTGCTAAAACAGCACCAGCGCGCCAGAACGTCTCCGGTGTTGGGGACAGCAACCGACGAGTGCGAGAGAACGAAGCGTGTAAATCCTCGACAGCTCGCGTCGCCACAGGAGTAAACGCGCCAGCGCGTAACTCCATCAACACGACTGTACTCATATAGCGCAGGAAAGATGCTCCCACCAGCAACTCTTCACGCGCCCCTTCTCGTAGCCAGTCGATATAAAGATCGGTATCAAAAATAACGCGCTCCATCAGGCAAAGACACGCTCGATGCGTCCCTTTCCTTTGACCTTCCGGAGCATGGTTTTAATATCTTCCTCAGCAAGCAGCAGGTCAACTGCTTGCTCGATGGCTTCGGAGTCCGACTGCGCACCAAGAAGTGTTTTCAGACGGTCAAGTTTCTCCTGACTCAAGCGTCGAGCTTTCTGACGAGTTGCCGTGGATTTCATTGAGTCTCCTCCAAGTGTTTCCGCAGGGACTTTTCTTGAATATAAGGCAGGGAGCAGCGAACGACTAGGGTTATGCTAACTCCTCTAACAATGCCTTTGCCTCTTTAAGGTCCGCCGTGTCAAAGCCTTCGGTGAACCAGCCGTAGATCTCCGCCAACATCCTGTGAGCTTCTTTCTGCCTGCCCTGTTGCTGCCAGAGACGCGCGAGGCTCGTTGTGGCCCGCAGCTCCAGCGATTTCGCTTGTTGGCGCTGGGCGATTTTAATAGCTTTGAGAAAGTACGCTTCGGCTTCTTCCTCGACTTTGAACTTTGAACCTTGAACGTTGAACTGTTGGAGCGTAAGCTGCCCTTTCAGCCGATATAGTTCTGCCTCGTAGAAGCGTCCCCCAGTTTTGTGTACTAGATCTAGCGCCTCGGTCAACACTGTGAACCCTTCCTCTGCCTGCTCCGCTTTTCCGTATACCTCGGCCAGCAGGGCAAGATAATACGGTCGGTCTAGCTCTGCCCCTGTAGTCTGCAAGGCAGCTAGCCCCTGACGTACTTGCACAATGCCCTCCTCCTGTCCCTGCTCGGCTAGCGCCCAGCCCCGCAGGATAGTTCCCCGCGCCAACAACAGCGGAAACCCCTGTTCGTTAGAGAGGGCAATGGCTGCCTCTGCCTGCTCTTGGGCGATCTGCCCCTCCTGACGGAACTGATGGAGCATGGCAGTAATGACCGGGACGCCAACTCGGCTATAGGAGTGAGACAGTTCCTGGGTCAAGGTCAGTGCGTCGTGAATCCTTTTTAGGGCCTGGTCCGGATAGCCCAGATGCCATAGGGCCAAAGCCGCATAGAGTAGACAAGCCATCCCGGAGTCCTGTCCATACAGAAAGGCGTGAGAGCGGTGCTGCTGGGGGTTGTAGAGGGCAACTCCCTGCTCCACGTGTTCTTGGGCTAGGGCAAACTCTCCAAGCCGGAACAAGACCTGCCCTAGTGCATAGTGAGCCTCCATGAGGAGAGCTGGGTCTTGTACACTCTGGGTCAGGGTAAGAAACTGCTCCCCCAGCTCACGCGCCGTCGATAACTCCGCCCGATTGGTATAAAACCCGCACAGTCCATATAGCACAGGAAAGAGCTGAGGAGTTGCACCCACCTGCTGACACAACTCTCGTGCCCGGGCGTAGGCTTTTCCCACCTCCGGGGCAGCCCAGCCCTTGATGGCCATTAAAGCTGGGCTGAGAGCAGTCTGCAGGAGTAGCTCCTGCCGGGCACGTTCAGGCGTGTCTGGTAGGGCCTTAAGCAACTCCAGCCCCTTGGCGAGGTGAGCGATCGCTTCCACGTGGGCTGAGCGTGCGACAGCTCGCTGCCCTGCTCGCTTCCAGTAAGGAATAGCCTGCGCAATGAGCCCAGCCTCGGTGTAATGATGCGCGACTAACTCCGGTTGGGTTTCAACCGCCTGCAGGAACTTCTCCTCCAGCATCTGCGCGACCTGCTGATGCAACCGCTGGCGCCGACTCTACAGCAAGCACTGATACGCCGTCTCCTGCACCAGCGCATGTATGAAGAGATACTCCGCCTGGGGTGGGAGGCCACGCTGATACACCACCTCTGCCGCAACTAACTGCCGGAGCCCGTGCTGGAACGTGTCTTCGTCTACTGGTGAGACCGCGTGAAGCAGTTCGTAACTAAACTCTCGGCCTAGCACAGCGCCCACCTGCGCGATCTCTTTGGCGGCCCCCAGCCGATCCAGGCGCGCCATCAATGAATCGTGGAGCGTGGCGGGAATCTCCAATTGTAGGGGCGACCGGCCGGTCGCCCCTACGGACTCCAACACAGATTTGGTTAGTTCTTCCACGAACAGCAGCACCCCATCGGTCTTGGCCACAATCTGCTGCACGACCTCCACAGGTAAGGCGTTCCCGCCCGTGATCTCCTCGATGATGGCGTTGCTCTGTTGGCGTCCCAAGCGGCTGAGCACCAGGTGACTGCAGTGGGAGCGCGACGCCCACGGCGGCGTGAACTCCGGGCGGAAGGTCACCACCATCAACACGCGGGCCGTCGGCACTTGGTCCAGACACACCGCCAAGAACTCCAGGGTCGAGGGGTCCGCCCAGTGCAGGTCTTCCCAGACGGTGTACACAATTGCTCGCTCGCCCTCTGCAAACAGCCATCGGACTAACGCATCCAGCGTCTTCTGCTTTTGCTGCTGGGGACTCAGCGCCAGCGGTGGGAGACCTTCTGGCTGGGGCAGCGACAGCAACGCGGCCAGCAGCAGCACGGTGTCGGCCTGCGGGAAGCGGTAGCGCGCAAGTGTCTGCTCCAGTTTCCGCAGCTTCTCCTGCGGCGTATCGCCGGGCGCGAAATGGAGCACCCGCTGTGCATGTTCAATGAGGGGATACAACGCACTGTTCTGATGATAGGGGGAACAGCGGAACGCAATCCGCACGGCTCCCTCGTGCATGACCTCCTGCTTGAGTTCCTGCACGAGCCGGGATTTGCCGATGCCCGGCTCGCCGCTCAGGAGGACTACCTGGCCTTCGCCGTCTTGGGCTTGGCGCCAGCGGCGGCGTAGCAGGGCGAGTTCTTCTTCGCGACCTACAAACGGCGTGAGTCCAGCCTGGACCGCCACCTCAAAACGGCTCTGCGCGCCGCTCTCCCCTAGGACTTGGTACACGGCGATGGGGGTCGTAATGCCCTTCAGGTCCTGCGGCCCCAAATCCTGGCAGCCAAACAAGCCCTGCACGAGCCGCTGCGTGGCCGCGCTAATCACCAGCGTATCGGGCTCGGCCAAGCCCTGCAGCCGGGCCGCCAGGTTCGGGGTCTCGCCCAGCGCGAGGATCTCGCGTTTGTCGCTGCTGCCGATTTCGCCAATGACGACTAACCCAGTGTGAATGCCGATACGGACTTGTAGTCTCCGAAGTTCCTTCCCCCCTTGCGAGGGAAGCCTGTCCTGAGCGTAGTCGAAGGAGTTAGGATGGGGGGTAAGTGCGACGACGGTACTGACCTTGGCTCCCTCACCCTGTCCC
>JBGPOI010000324.1:0-6002 GCA_041487975.1 Binatia bacterium
CGAAGAGACCGTGAGGGTCGCACCGTCGCTCACCGTGGCAACGATCTCTTTCCAGCCGGCGCGCTGAGGATAGTTACGGTCTTCGTACACCAGCTGGCCGTTCGCCTCCGCCGATGACGCTTCATACATCGCGGAGATGCGCAGCGTCGGCAAACCACCAGCGCCGAGCGGAAACGTCACGGCGCTGGAGCGCACGGTAAGCGGTAGTGTTTGTCCGCCGACCTGCAACCACAATCCCTGTTGTAGCTCCTGGACTTTGCGCTCGCGGTAGGCGGTCACACTCGGGTGATCGGGCTGCGGGGTCAGCCCGTAGTCTTGCATCTCCTGGAACGTGGGGATCTCGGCTACGTCGAGAACATAGGAGACGCGGATAAACGTGGGATGCACTTCGAGGGCCGAGAAATGGTTAATACTGAAGTTGCCCATCGGGTGGGCGGCCCCTGGACGCGGCGCCAGCAAGATCCCCGCTACTAACAAGCCAACTACAGACAACCAGGAGAACAGTTTGTGAGTGCTCATCTTGATTTACTCCAGAGCCGCAGCCGAACCGGGCCGACTCTCAAGCTCGGTAAGCATACGCTTCGCCACCCCCGTTTGGATGAGATGAAAATGTGGATTGAGCGTGAAGGCTTGATGGAGGTACTCCCTCGCTTGCTCCCTCTTCCCTAGACCATGAGCGATCATGCCGGCGTGAAAGAAGAGCAAGGCGTCTCGTGTGCCCAGATGTAATGCTTGCTCCATGGCTTTCCAGGCATCGGCGTAGCGTCCGTTTTTGTCATACACCCAAGCGAGAGTATCGTAGGTGTAGATGTCGTGCCGTCTCTGCAATTCGGCTTCCGCCAGCGTGATGGCTTCGTTCAGCTTCCGGTCATGATCGGCATAGAACAGGGCGAGCTGGCGATTATACGCTACCTGGTTGGTTGCGTTGACGTGTTCAATGTATTCGACGAGCGCGTACTGCTTTTCGGCATCGTCGGTCTTGCCGCTCAGGGCCAAGAGGTCACCTAGGGTTGCGACAAAGGCTGGATCGGGAATGATACCGACGGCGTGTTCGTAGTACTCGATTGCACCCGAGAGGTCTCCGCGTGCGGCACGGACACGGCCAAGCGAAGCCAGCGCGCGAAAGTAGTCAGGAAAGGTTGTCAGCGCGTCGCGATAGTGCTGCTCAGCGGCCGCGTAGTCACCGATACCAAAAGCCGTCTCCCCTAACTGCCACCAGCACCATGCGACAGTTTCGCGTGGTGGGACCGGCAGCGCGAGGGCCAGGGTGAGCGCGGTGGCAAGACTGCGCCGCGCGGTGTCCGGATCACCATGCAGCGCGGCCAACCTGGCGAGCCGTTGTTTCACGGCAACTTTGGTGAGCCCTTGTACACCACCGAGTTGTTCCATCTGCCGGAAGGCCTCCTCCGCCTCGCCGTACTCCCCCAATTCGAGCAATGCATCGCCGAGTATCTGAAATGGATAACCCTTGCCCAGCTCTAACTCGGTCAACCGTCGGGCATGGTCGCGTGCGGCAGCAAATTCGTGCGAGGCGTACTCAACTTGTGCGAGCGCAGTTAAGCCTCCGGTATTCTGCTCGGGGGATAGTACAGCGAGCGAAGCATGGGCAGCCCGGGAGGCGAGCTGCAAGTAGGCTAGATCGCCCGTTTCGCGCACGCGCTGGAGGTAGCATCCGGCAAGCCTGTTATAAGCTATGAAATCTTCCGGGTCGTGCTTGACCCGATTCTCAAGGAAACGGATCGTTGCCTCCGCCCCAGCAGCGTCAGAGGGCAGCAACACCGCTGGGGGCAAAGACAGCAGGGGCTGGGGCGTGGCTGTCGACGGCCCACCAATGCGTGCCCCCACCGTCAACACGACCACTCCCAGCGTGACAAATTGCACTACGCGGTTTCCTCTCGCAGCCATCTCATCTGATTCCTTGTGTCTTGGAAGTTGTCACCCCGTCGCCGATCTCTGCAAGTCGGCCGGCGCTGCTCACTCCTAATGACCAGCGCCGGTAAGGGTGACTTCGCTGGAGCGTTCCGCGCGGCTAGTTGCGGGTGCTGTCGTCGATCACCCCCGTGGCCAGTGGTTGGTGGGGGGGAGCAAAGAACGGAAACGTACTGCCGAGTGGCACGTCGTTGCTGTTGACATTGTCCCCCGTGAGGATCGTTTGGTTGGTGATGAAATAGAGGAGGGTGTCGATTGTATCATCTCCTGGCCGTCGCCCGTTCGGGAAGCCCGCGTAGCCAGCGTCGGTGATGTGCTCCCCTACCCCGAGACTATTGTTCGGCGTGGCCAGGTTCAGGCGCAAGTAATCGCCATGGAGCACTGCGACATTCGCAAGGATACCGATGTTTGTTGCATTGGTGCCAAGCGCGGTAAGCGTGGCGACAATACTATTGGCGAACACCCCGGCGGCGTCATCCACCGGGGTCGCGGCGTTGTACTCGTTCTTGCGCGGAAACGGGATGAGGGCCGTATTGACGGCAGGCGTTGCCATGCGGTCCACCTGGACAAGTTTCCCGCCCGTCTCCTCCCCTCCGGACTTCGGGCGTATGGTCACTCTTCGCCGGAGCGTGACGCCGTTCACGCCGATGACATCGCCGGCCGGACCTTTGAGCAGCGAGGCCGGCACACTTAGAGCGATCATGTGGATGTTATAGCCCGCGAAGCTATCGCGCGCCCGCTGTAGTTGCGTGGGGTCAGGGGAGCCGGCCAAGACTGAGGCGACAAAGCGGTTAAAGCCCACGATGTCGAAGAAGAACGGATCGTCGGTCAGCCCGGCGAAGAAAGAGACCCCGCTGATTGGATCGGTCGTCACCACAAACGGGTTGGCCGTCGGCGCCGGAGTTTGCACGGTGGTGGGAGCCGTGAACTTCAGACGGTTCGGCAATTTGATCGTGGCCGTCTGCGGCTGACTGCGAGAGGTCTGCGGCGAGAAGGTAATGTCGATTACGTCGTCAGGCTTGGCATCTCCGGTGTTCTCGATCTCGAACCGATACACCACCTCTGGCGCAAAGAAGCTGAGGTTCAGGAGTTCCGATGGCACCACGAACCCCTCGACGTCCAGGGCTAGGATCACCTTCGAGTTGTCGGTCGGATCGCGAAAGGCAAACACGTCGGCGATATCAGCCCCCGGATCCCCGGCGACCGACGTGGATTCTGCGTGGTCAGCAGCCTGAAGGGGGGGCGCTAAAGTCCCTATCGTCGCACAGGCCAGGGCCGCCGTGAGGGCGACCATCACGCTTTTTTTCTTTCTGACAGGAAACATGACGTTTTCTCCTTTCCTTGGTAAGGTAAACGCATGGAATGGTTTCTTCACTGTCTGTCCCTCCCCTGATGGTCAATATTCACGGTCGTCTCCCCGGGGGCGCTGATTGACACGCCGATCGAGTTCAGTGTGGCAGGGTCAAATAGCCCGTAGTTAATTTGTGTGCTGAACCCAATGTTTAACGGCGCTCCAGGGTTCGCAGCCTGTACGTCCAAACGGGGACTACAGCAGGGCAGCACATTACTTGTGTTGGTGCCATTAACGCGCTGGGTCACCGTTACGGGTGCCCCCATGGTAGAAAACGCCCAGCCGCGACCCAGGGTGATGCCGGAGACATCTTGCATGTTCTCGGGAGTCTCCAGGAAAGCCATGATGGTGGCCAGTGCAGGTGAGGCAGCGAACAGAAAACCAGCGAGTACCGGCAAAAGCACGTTTTTTCTCATAGTTCCTTCCCCTTCTGAGTAGAGTACGCTAATGCGAGCGTCGGTGTGGTTCTTTATACGCACAGCGCTCAGCAGACAATGCTCTAGGAAGAGGTTTTTTTCTAATTCTCCAGGATGGGCTGCTGCCCTACTCTGAGAGAAGAGTAAGCGGAGAAAAAAACAAACGGCATGGCGAATTTACGTGCTTTGAGCTACTGCCTTAACTCTTGCGCATGCCGCGCCAGCAAGTATGCTGCGATGTGTTCTGTAACCAGCCGTTGTCCTGTTTCGTTGAAATGCATATCCCCGCGCGCTCGATACATAGGTTCACTATGGGCTTCGTACCAATGGCGCAGAACAGGCAAGCTGGTGTGCGCGTCGACTTTTTATTCACAATCAGTGTGAGCCATGTTACCCTTTAGTGCTGGCCTTGAGATTGACTAATGCCATCGCTTCACCTTAAATCCTTGCGGAGCATGGCAGTGATTCGAAATCTCTCAAAGAACTTTTGTCCACTTACTCATACGAGGTTCGGGCCCCATCTAAACTGCGCCGCCGCTCGTACTTCACAGTATCAGAGGTAGCGAAAATTTATGGGAACGCACGCCTGGAGGGAGACGGAGTTTTCTCAGAATGCCAGTGCAGACACGCCGCCTTCCCTCCTGACGGTCCTGGAACAGCTCGACTACCAGCAGGGAGAGAAACGGCTTATGCTGGCCGTGCTTACAGATGCCGTGGAATGTATCGAGCACTATAGCAGCGGCCGTGGGGCGCGCAGCCTGCCGGCCTATCGCGCGGCCCTGCGCTGGGTCTTTGCTCAGGACCAAGCGTGGCCGTTCTCGTTCGAGAACATCTGCCTGGCGCTCGATCTTGACCCGGTTCGCTTTCGCATGGCGCTATGCTCTCCCCTACCTTTGAGCACAGGCAATGTGCCGGTGAGGCCACCGGCGCCGCAACGTTCGGCTCCGCAGCTATGACGCCGGGGCCGTCATGCCAGCGTCAGTCCTGAGGCAATGGCTGACCCGGCTGAAGTAGGTCATGTTCGGGTTGGTCATGGACTCGTTGACTTTGGAGTCGAGCCGATGGTCGAGACTCTTGGTGGCCCACTGGCCGATGGCCACGACCTGGTCGAGATCGACACCGGTTTCGATCCCCAGGCCATTGAGCAGGTAGATCAGCTCCTCGGCCGCGAGATTGCCGGTAGCGCCGGGCGCATTGGGGCACCCGCCCAGGCCACCCGCGGCGCTCTCGATAATCGCGACGCCCATCTCCAGCGCGGCATAGCAATTCGCCAGCGCCATGCCACAGGTATTATGAAAATGAGCGGTCAGCACTGCGGTCGGGACACCAGCGTTCTCGCATTCTTGCATAAGTGCCTTGACCGATCTGGGTGTGCCCACACCGATACTGTCACCTAGCGCGACCTCATAGCAGCCCATGCGATACAGACGAGCGGCGATGCGCGCGGCCTGCCGTGGATCAACCTCGCCCTCGTACGGACAGCCGAGCACGCAAGAGACCGCTCCTCTCACCTTGAGGCCATGCTGTTTGGCCGCTGCTACGACAGGGTCGAAACGTTCAAAGCTTTGCTCGATCGAGCAATTGATGTTGGCGTGGCTGAAGGACTCGGTGGCGCTGGCAAAGATGGTGATGTACTGCACTCCCGCCGCCAGCGCGTCGTTGAATCCCCGTAGGTTC
This sequence comes from Binatia bacterium, assembly GCA_041487975.1. Lineage (GTDB taxonomy): Bacteria > Desulfobacterota > Binatia > Bin18 > Bin18 > JACQEL01. The sequence goes on from JBGPOI010000324.1 coordinate 5,374, forward strand.
GGGACCAAGGCGCTGTACTCCACGCCCGGCTTGTGCATGATGCGCTGGGTGACTTGCTCGGTATACTGCACGGCGGGAATGACCTTGGGGCTGACAAACTCTCCCACCTCGATCGCGGGGAACCCGGCCTCGGTCAGGCGGTTGATCAGTTCGACACGGAAATCCACCGGGATCAGCCGCTTGATCCCTTCGATCCCGTCTCGCGCGGTGAGATCGACAATCTTGACCTTCGCCGGCAGTATCATAACAACCTCCGCACCCAGTTAAATTTGCGTAAGAGCGCTTGCCCGGTGGAAAAGCCCGCCGCGGGCGCAGCGTTCTTTTTGAGGGGTATCAGGGAGCCGACCTGGTTGCAACCGCTGCCAGACAGGCAGTTAGGTGTAGTAGACAACGTTCATCGGCCAATGCTACGCCGCCAACAGCTTCAGCTTGTTCTTCGCGCTCTTGCCCACGTTGGTGCGCGGGTAGCGAGTCGCGAGAAACTCCAGAATGTCCTTTCCCAGGTCACGCTCGTCAGCCGCCCCCTCAGCAAAGTGAAACCCTAGATAAAAGAGGTCGGCGGGTTCGAGGGTCTTTTCTTTCTTAAGGGCTTCGAGCAAGGGAAACGCCGAGGAGCGGTAGAGGTCCGC
>JBGPOI010000325.1:0-5991 GCA_041487975.1 Binatia bacterium
GAATACAAGACGACCGCAGAGAGGGGTAAAACGGTTTGGCGGGACTCCTGAGCGGAAGTGTCATGCTCGGGGTCTCCAGCCCACACAGCCAGGCTTACAGCAAGGAGTAACGCGACGCTCAGTCCGCCGAACAGCCGTTTCATGGTTTGTCCTCCTCTGCACAGGAGGAAGACTACACGCACGGGAAGTCTTCTGCCAGCGTCAGGTTTAACGCCGGATTCTTTTCTTCTGGGGGCATTCACACGTCAAGCAAGCGCCGCTGAAACAGATAGTGCGACACTCACCGCTCCTGTCCCTGGCGGTCGCCAAACAATTCGGCACAGACCAGGAAAAAGATCCCCCGAGGATACTGCTCTCAGCATGACACTGCCAACATCCGGCTCTCGTGTACTTGCTCTGCGGGTGCGGCAACGATAAGGTGCGATGCCAACACACGCTGTTTATCAGGAGGGAGGACTTGACGGTGAGGAAGAAGGCTCCACAGAGATCAGATATGTTATAATAGATGAGTGAGAGTTGTTACCCCTCTTATCAGGAGGATTACCCCTTCCGCACAGAATTACGTCATGAAAACACTATCTCGTCTCAAGGTTGCCATTGTTCGCTGGTTTGATGCCTGGGCCGACGTTGAAACCATTGCAGAGCGAGAGCCGCTCTGCGTCGATTGGCTGCGTTGCTTGCCTTTTGTCGTGATGCACACGGCGTGTTTGGGCGTCATCTGGGTCGGCTGGAGCGGGACCGCCGTGGCCGTAGCCGTGGCGTTGTATGCAATCCGTATGTTCGCCATCACTGGCTTTTACCATCGCTATTTTTCTCATCGCACGTTTAAGACCTCGCGCGTGGGGCAATTTCTCTTCGCCTTGCTCGGCGCGTGCGCGGTGCAGCGCGGTCCGTTGTGGTGGGCGGCGCACCATCGGCACCACCATCGCTATTCCGATCAGGAACAAGATACCCACTCGCCCCGCCAACACGGATTCCTGTGGAGCCACATGGGCTGGGTCACCTCGCGCGCCAACTTCGCCACCAACCTGCGCGCGGTCGCTGATCTGGCCAAATTCCCGGAACTGCGCTTCCTCGACCGCTTCGATGTGCTCGTGGCGGTCTCTTTGGCAGTTTTCCTCTACTTGGTCGGCGTCGTTTTAGCGATCTTGGCCCCCGCGCTCGGAACCAGTGGGCTGCAGATGTTAATCTGGGGGTTCTTCATTTCCACGGTCGTGCTTTACCACGGGACCTATACCATCAATTCGCTGGCGCACAAAATCGGCCGGAAACGCTACGAGACACAGGACGAAAGCGGCAATAGCTTCCTCTTGGCGCTGATTACGCTCGGGGAAGGGTGGCATAACAATCACCACCACTACCCGGCCGCGGTCCGTCAAGGTTTCTACTGGTGGGAGATCGATCTGACCTATTACGTGTTGGTGTTGCTGTCGTGGACAGGCTTGATCTGGGATCTCCGGCCCGTCCCCGCGCACATCCGCAGCGCCCGGCGGACCGACATGGCCGCGGCGGCGTGAGGCTAGGTGAGGGGCGCTCTCCCTGCACCCCAGTCTTACCATCAGTATGGTTACCTCAGGCATCGCCGGGGGGATCATCATGCCCGTTCTATCAAGGTTGGCTACAGCTTAGACTTGCAATAGGCCACTGCCCGACTCTGCCGTTTTCACAGTGATCCGCGCAGGTACATCTCTCCTGAAGGCTTCTGTAGCCCGCCGGCCGGTTCGAGGGTCACCGCTGTAGCCTTCACCTCGCCGAAGAGCTTGGACGGCGGAGCAGCCAGTACCCAACCGGTGCCGTTTTGGTCCGGGGTGAAGAGCCCGGCACTGACCGGCCCTTCTTTCTCGGTCATGAACCACACCTGATATTCTTTGCCTGGCGGCGGCTGCGGCAGGCCAAAGGTATAGAACAACCAAGCTTTCTTGCGTTCGTTCCACAGCACATGCCCTTCAGTCGGCACGCCGCTTTTTGCCTGCCGCAGGTAGCCGACGCGCAAGCCGGGGGCGGTCAGTACCTCGATGACGCCTCGTTGGCGAGCCAGGGCATCGCGCAACTGCGTGGTCTCCCGCCCGCTGGCTTCGACCAAGGCGCGCTGCTGCGCCAGAGTCACACGCAGTTCGGTCAGTTCACGTTCGTTGCCAGCGGCGGCGTCACGCTGACGAGTCAGGTCAGCCTTGAGACCGGCAATCTCGCGCTCATATTTTGCGGCAACCGTCTTCCCTTGCAGGCCGAGGCTCGGCTGCACATGCGCAAGTTCTTGTTCGCGCAGGCTCACCAGGCGGCGCTGTTCCGCCAGAGACGCTTCAAGCCGAGCGATGGCCTGAGCTTTCTCCGCCGTCGCCGCCTGTTGCGCCTCGATCCGCGCGCTGAGGCGTTGCACTTCCGTCTCGCGGCTGGCCAGATCTTCCTTGGCTTGCGCGAGCAGCACGGCAATAGTCTCGGCACGAATTGTCTGTTCGGCTGCCATTCTCATACCGTCTTGATAATGTAACTCTCCCATCACCAGCACGACAGCCGCAGCCACGGCTAGCGGCACCGCTACCCGTACTACCCACCTGCGCCGGGGAGGCAATGGAACGACTTTGGTCTCCAGATCCGGCTGCACCCGGGCCATGAGCCGTTCTTTGACCACCGCTCTCGGTCCAGCCGGCGTCACCCCTAAGGGAATCAAACCGACCACCTCCTGCCACTCATGCAGCTCGGCTGGGCAGGAGTCGCAGGCTTCAGCCAGGTGCTGTTCGACCGCAGCAACGGACTCTGCTTCCAGCCCGCCCAACACATAGAGCGGCAGCAGATCTTTGAGTTCCCGATGGTTCATGTAGTCCCGCCCAGCAACGGACGTAGTCGCTCGCGTAACTTGAGCATGGCCGTGCGAATACGAGTTTTCACCGTGCCGAGCGGCTCCTGCAACTGCTCAGCAATCTCGATATGACTCAGACCGTGAAAAAATGACAATTCCAGAGCCGCGCGTTGGTCCGCGGGTAGACTGCCCAACGCGGCGCGCACGAGCCCCGCACGCTGAGTGAGGCTCGTTTGCTCTTCTGGATCCTCGACTGGGTCCGTCGCGACCGGACGCTCCGCAATATTCTCCGAGGGCTAACAATCAAGAATTATCAACTTCTTTCCCTGCTTTTTTCCCTTCCCCCAACGTCTGTTCCAACCGCCGCAGCCGGCGCAAGATCTCAGGCAATTTGGGCAAAGCCGCGGAGTAGCGCCGCCACGCTCGGATATCGACAGCCGGATAGCCGCCGATTACCGAATTGGCGGGCACGTCGTGCGGAATGCCGCTCTGGGCTGCGACCTTGGTGTTCTTACCGACGGTGAGATGCCCGGCCGCACCCACCTGGCCGCCCATACGTACCCCCGCCTCCAGTTTCGTGCTGCCGGACAAGCCCACCTGCGCGGCCAAGAGTGCCCCTTCCCCAACCTCACAGCCGTGACCAATCATCACCAGGTTGTCGATTTTCGTGCCACGGTGGATCACTGTGGCGCCGACAGTGGCACGGTCGATGGTAGTGTTGGCGCCGACCTCGACCCCATCTTCCAGCACCACAATCCCGCTCTGCGGAATCTTGTAGGTTGAGCCATCAGGCAAGGGAACGTAGCCAAATCCCTCTCCCCCAATCACCACACCGCCTTGCAACACGACGCGCTCGCCGATCCGCGTTCCCTCGCGGACGACGACCCCGGCATGCGCCGTGAAATGAGGGCCAATAGAAACGTTGGGGTAAATAACAACGTGTGCGAAGACGCGGGCATAGTCACCGATCACCACATTCTCCCCGATGACCACATAGGGACCGATCGACGAGTGCGCGCCCATCCGTGCCGAGGGAGAGATGACTGCAGTCGGATGCACTCCTTCCGGAGGTACATAAGGCGGATAGAAAAGCTCCAAAGCTCGAGCGAAAGCCAGGTAGGGGTTGGCGGCACGCAGCGCAGGCAGACTGACTGCGGGCGCATCCGGCGCGAGGATTACCGCCGCCGCTTTCGTCGCCGGTAATTTGGCCAGATACTTCTTGTTCGCCACAAACGTCAGTTCACCCGGTCCGGCCTCGTCGATGCCGTTGACCCCGAGGATCTCCGTCTCGCCGTTGCCTTGCAGCTCACAACCCAGCCACCGGGCAACCTCATGTAGTTTCATAGCCATGTCCGTCCTCTACTCCATCTTGCCCATCTTGTGAAATCGCTGGCGGCGTCCTATGTAGCAGAGTCCCACGGGAACGACTATGCTAGGCGCGCTGAGCCGGAGTATGAGGGACACATGAAAGCGGGGTTGCTGGTCCTGTTGACGTTGCTCTCAGGATGTTCGTTGGGAATGTCTCCCCCTCCACCTCCGCGGCCCGCCTTGCCAGAAGTGCGGTACGTCCCCCCCTGCGATCCCAAGGCGGTAGCGGGACTGACGCAAGAAGCGATCGAGGTCCTGCGCAAGCGCGACCTGCTGTTGCGGCAGCATATCGAACGGCTCGAACAGCAAATTCAGGGGCAGCGGTAACGCAACAGTGCTGAGGTATGAGTGATGAGGACTGAGTTGCCCGCATTGTGGATTGCGGAATGCGGATTGATAATCGTTCATTCTGAATTCTGCCTCCTGACTTTTGATTGCTTTGCTCTGTCCTCAGTCCTCTTTACTCAGTCCTTCTACAGCTTGCGGCTGCGCGCGCTCCATGTTAGGAAATCGCCATGGTGACGATTGATTTTGCCAAAGGTGACGGCATCGTGCCGGTGATCGTGCAAGATCACGCGACCGGTGAGGTGCTGATGCTGGCCTATATGAATCAGGACGCGTGGGAGAAAACCCTGAGCACGGGCAAGGTCCATTATTACAGCCGCTCGCGCGACCGCTTGTGGATGAAAGGCGAAACCTCCGGCCATACGCAGGATGTGAAAGACGTGTATGTGGACTGCGACACCGACACCATCCTGATCAAGGTGCATCAACACGGCGGCGCGGCCTGTCACGAGGGCTATCGCAATTGCTTCTTCAGAAAATATACGGCCACCGGCGAATGGCAGATGATCGGTGAGCGGGTTTTTGATCCTGACACCGTGTACGGCAAGAGTCACTAATGGATATTCTCAAACTCGGTATTCCCAAAGGCAGTCTCGAAGCGGCCACGATTGACCTGTTCAAGAAGGCTGGCTGGAAGATCACTACCAGTTCACGCAGCTATTTCCCCAGCATCGATGACCCTGCCATCCGCTGCATGCTCGTGCGGGCGCAAGAAATAGCGCGCTATGTCGAGTCGGGGACACTAGATGCCGGACTCACCGGCAAAGACTGGATCATGGAGAATGACTCCGACGTTGCAGTGGTGGCTGATCTGGTCTACTCCAAAGCCAGCTTCCAGCCCACCCGCTGGGTGTTGGCCGTGCCGCACGACTCACCCATTCGTTCCCCGGAAGACCTGCAGGGGAAGCGCATCGCCACCGAACTGGTGCAATATACCCGCCGTTATTTCGCCGAACGCCAGATCAAGGTCGAGGTGGAGTTCTCTTGGGGCGCGACCGAAGCCAAGGCGGCGGAGGGGTTAGTCGACGCCATCGTCGAGGTCACCGAATCTGGCTCGACTATTCGCGCTCACGGCCTCAAAATTGTGTGGGAGCTGTTTACTTCCAATCCGCAGCTCGTGGCCAATCGCGCCGCCTGGCAGCAGCCCGTCAAGCGGGAGAAGATCGAACAGATCGCCCTATTGCTGCAAGGCGCACTGTCAGCCGAGGCCAAGGTCGGGATCAAGATGAACGTGTCGCAAGAACATCTCGATCGAGTGGTGAGTATGCTCCCTAGCCTGACGGCCCCCACCGTCTCTCCGCTCTACAAGAGCAACTGGTTTGCGGTCGAGAGCATTATCAGTGAAGATGTGGTGCGCGAACTGATCCCCCGTTTGATCAAAAACGGCGCGGTCGGGATCATCGAGTACCCACTCAATAAGATCGTCTAGCGCAGGACAAAAAAAGGGGAACCTGAGTGGTTCCCCCGTGACATTTTGTGCC
>JBGPOI010000326.1:0-5933 GCA_041487975.1 Binatia bacterium
ATCTATCGTGTGCCGCAGATTGAGGGAGGGTACGGCTTTACGGAGTTTGTCTTCTGCGGCCTGTGGCCGTGGATGGCCTTTCAAGAAGCCTGTCTGCGCTCGGTGACGGCCATTACCGACAATGCTAACCTGGTCAAAAAACTCCAATTTCCTTCAGAACTGCTCGTGATATCCGTGACCCTCTCAAGTTTTTTGACTCAGGGCATAGGTTTCATGCTGTTTCTGCTGGGACTCATGGCCTGGCAGGGGTCGGTGTCGCTAGTGAATGTCGCCCTGCTGTCCGTTCCGGTTGCCATCCATATTATCTTGGCCGCCGGCATCGGGATGATTCTCGCCTGCGGCAATGTCTTCTTCCGTGACGTCGGACAATTGGCCAGCGCGGGATTTACGGTGTGGTTTTTTCTCACCCCAGTGGTCTATTCACCCACCTTAGTCCCAGCGGCTTTGCGGCCTGTCTTGCAGTGGAACCCCGTCGCTCCCCTCATTGGGCTGTACCGTTCTCTGATCCTTTCGCACTCCTTTAGCGCCGGGGTGGGGGTATGGTATTGCGCGCTGTTGGCCACGCTCCTTTTTTGGTTCGGGGCGTATCTCTTTCGCCGCTGTCGGGGGTTCTTTGCCGACTATTTGTAAAGTGAGAAAAGAAAATGACAGCTAGGGACGACGCGGCCGCGATGACGAGAGAAAAAGATAATTACCGAGGTGCGATCCAGGAAATAACCCTCCTGGACCAGGAGGGTCGCACGGGACAGGTGGTGCGGACGGGCGGCCCGTTGACCGTCCGTTTTCATGCACAGATCACCGAGGAAATCCTCTTTGACCCTACCTTCCGCCTCTCTTTCGTCAGAGCGGAAGACGGGGGCGTGCTGTACGTGCGTTCCATGGGGGAGGATGGCTGGGATATTTCCTGGCTGCCACCTGGAGATTACACCGTTGAGTGGCAGACTCCGCGGCTTTCCCTGCCGAAGGGACGATATAAAGTTGACGTCGAGGTCGCGGTTACGCCGAACGGACACTATCAGAAACTCTTCTCGGTCGCGGCATTGACCGACCTTGAAGTCGAGGAAGGAAGTCCGGACGACTCGCCAGGGATGATCGGCGTGTGGAGGCTGCACGGAGTTGACAGGCTGAGCTGGCAGAAGGGAAAGGACAGTTGGTTTTACAAGCACTTCGAGCATGCGGCGCGGGTCGTTATCTACTATATGTTAGATGATTCGCCCCTGTTGCGCGGGAGAATTCTCGACGTAGGGTGTGGTGACGGAATCACCGACCTGGGGATTTTCTTGCGCAAACGGCCCCAACTCTTTGTGGGGCTCGATGTGGAAGACAACTTCCGCGAGCTGCCTCGGCTGATGCGGGAGAACGGTCTACCTTCCGACTCTTGGCCGGAGAACCTGATCTTTCGCCAGGTTGACGCCAATCATATTCCCTACCCGGACGATTACTTTGACGTAGTGCTCTCGTGGGGCTCGCTGGAACACATCACCGGAGGATATCTCCAGACTCTCAAGGAAATTAAGCGAGTGCTGAAAGATGGTGGTCTCTTTTTTTTGCACCCGGGTCTGTATTACTCTAATTTCGGCCACCATATCGGGGAATTCTCTTCTGAACCCTTTGTCCATTTGAAAAAAAGTTCTGAAGAACTTAAAGAGATCGTTTTCACCGCGCAGCCGCGCTGCATGGAGCGCGGCGGACTCGCGTACTCGCCTGCGGATTTTTGGCGTTATCATTCAGAGTTGAACAAGATCACCGTGTCCAAGCTGGAGCGCGAGCTCCGCCTGCTGGACTTTGAGTTCAAGAAGGTGGCCGTGCGCGCGGAGGATTTGGTCACATATACGCCGGAACTGCAAAAGTACTCTATTCAGGATCTGACTACCGCAGAGATCTACATGGCCGTGGTCAACCGCAAGGCGCCCGCGTCGAGTGCGGCCAGGCACGTGACGGAGAGAGCGGCGAGCACCTCACCGGATGGTGCCTTTGACTATTCCCACTACGAGTTGCTGTGCAAGGATCGCCAGTGGAATCGAGAACTGCTCGGGGAATACCTTCCTTATTTTGCCGGCTGCCGCAAAGTATTGGATCTCGCCTGTGGCTCGGGCATCTTCTTGGAACTCCTGGCTGAAAAGGGCATCTCCGCGATCGGCGTGGAGCGTAATCAGAGCGTTGCGGAGTGGGACCAGGCTCAGGGATGGGAGGTCATACAGCAGGATGTCTTCGAGTTCCTCGCGCAGTCCCAGGACACTTACGATGGCATCTTCTGTTCCCACTTCCTCGAACATCTGCCTTTTGACAAAGTGTTACAGCTCATCGAGTTGATTCTGCGCCGGCTGGAGCCGGCAGGAACCCTCGTGTTGGTGTTTCCTAATCCGGAGTCGATCCGCATGCAGCTTTTTGGCTTTTGGCGTGATCCCGAGCATGTGCGTTTCTATCACCCAGAATTGATCGAGACGGTATGCCGGCACTATGGCCTGACCGTGATCCAGACGAACCGCGAGGCGAGCCCTTTTGCCTTCCCTCCTCCACCTTGGGGTACGGCTTTGCCAGAGGAAAAAAGCGGAGTCCAAGCAGACGGAAAAAGAGGGTTGCGGGAAACAGTACGGGATGTGTACCGGGAGGTATTGAGGAAGCTGCGGCTGGTCCCACGCGCGGATCTCGTTGCGCTGGAGGATCGACTCCGTCAGGAGAAAGCCGCCCTCCAACAAACGCTGGCTCCCTGGACAGAGAAAGCCACGTGGGCAATCAATCGCATGTGGGCCTGGACAGATAACGCACTGATTGTGTGTCGGAAGCCAGAGATGTGATGCGTTCTTGCGCTTCTCCCCTGCCGAGAAGAGCTGAAGAGGGAAAAGATGCGCGGTAACATCCGAGAGTTTGTCCGAGTGGTGGCCGAGACTGTGGAGATTCTTGAACCGATTGTGGAGATTGGCTCTCTGCAGGTGGAAGGGCTCATCTATTCTGTCGATCTTCGTTCCCTGTTCCCGGGAAAGCTCTATGTTGGTTGCGATATCCGGGAAGGACCGGGCGTGGAGAGAATCGAAGATGTTCACCGTCTTTCCTTTACCGACGGTTCCATCGGCACTTGCCTCATGCTAGAGACGCTCGAGCATGTAGAGAATCCTCTGCAGGCCATGGCCGAAATTTTTCGCGTGTTGAAACCTGAAGGGCTGGCAATCATTAGCTCTGTGATGGATTATCCCGTGCATGAATGTCCGGCCGACTACTGGCGTTTTACCCCCCAAGGGTTTGATCTTCTCCTGCGGGCTTTCTCTCCACGGCGCGTCTATGTCCAGGGTCACCCTGATTTCCCGCACTCTCTTGCGGGTATAGGAAAAAAAGGTGGAGGAGACGAAGCCGTGGACGCGCTTGATCCGGTGGTCACGAGAATTCCTGGCACGCTCACCCAGGAAATTTCCCCCCGTATCGGGCCGGACTTTTTCCGTCTGTTGGGGGAGAGTCTGACAGAAGAAGAGAAAAAGAAATATCCAGAAGTGATGCTACACTTAGCATATGACCGGATTCTCCAGAAAGAGGAAGAACTCGAACGGCTGCGGGCCGAACTGCGCCGTCTGACGGCCAGCCCCGGGACCGCTCGATAGACTGTGAACGGATACAATGAGAGAAGAAGGCTATAAAAATTTTTGGGAGCAGGCTGCTGCGACTCCTCAGGAAGCGATGGCAGCAGTGGATGGGAGCATGGATGAGGAAACGCTCCAGGTCACTGGTCGCTGGACAGCCGAACAGGTTGCGCACGCCTTGCTTTTGCAGAAAAGCGACCATGTGCTGGAGCTAGGGTGTGGGGTGGCCCGGATAGGCCGGGAACTCGCGCCTTTCTGTAGACGCTGGCAAGGGGTGGATATCTCGGAAAATATGCTCGAGGTAGCCCGGAGTCGTACAGCTCGTCTCGCCAACGTTGAATTTCACTTGCTCTCGGGCACCAGCTTGTCCAGGTTTGCGGATAGTACCTTTGACAAAGCCTATTCTGTGGCGACGTTGATCCATCTAGATAAAGAGGACTTGTTTCTCTATCTGCGGGAACTGGCGAGAGTGCTGCGACCAGGAGGACTGCTGTATTTCGATACCTGGAACTTGGCGCACGAGGTTGGTTGGCAGCGATGGCTGATGGAGGTCGAGCACTGGGCAAACTCAGACCAGAGTCAGCGCAAGCACGTCGCTCGCAACCAGTTCTGTGTCCCTGAAGAAGTGCGGCGATATGTCCAAAAGACGGGTTTAGCAGAGATTTGCTGCCTGCCTGATTCACCCTGGGTCCAGATGATTGCTGTCAAGCCAGGGACGGCGGTGAACCTCGCTTCCTTACAGGAGCAGGTGAGAAAAAATCTCGCGCTAGTCGCCTTCTCTCCCCTCTGGAGCCAGCTTTTTGGTTCCCTTCTCGAGGTGCTCAGTGGTCAGAAGGGAGCCGGAGATTTCTGGCAGGAACTGAACGACCTCGGTTCAGCGCGTGAGGCCGGCCCTTATCGCCGTCATTTTCTCGCTCTATGGAAAATGCGTCAGCAGGAATGGGGGATCGCTCCCCACGAGTGAGCTGGCACTTGACCGCGAATCTAGGGCTATGGATCGGCGAATGGGCCGATCTGTTGCCTGACCGTGTATGCCGTTTCCTTTCTTATCAAAAGAGAGTCAGGCGACGATAGAGATACGATGCGGGTTTTACAGGTCGTGCACGGATTTCCTCCTTCTGGGTCGGCTGGTACCGAGCTGCTGACCTTCTATCTCTCCCAAGCTCTGTGCAAACGTGGCCATCAAGTAACTGTCCTGACTCGCATAGAAGATTACGAAGCCGAAGAGTTCTCTGTCCGTGAAGAGCAGATGGACGGCTTTAGGGTCGTACAGGTAGTCAACAATCACCTGCGGATTTCTGCTGCTCTGGGCTTCTCTTACAATAATTCCTTTTGTGATGCTCCCTTTCTCCGGTTGCTTGAGCAGTTCCAGCCCGACGTCGTGCATTTTCAACATTTGGTGCATCTGTCCGTCAGTTTGCTTCCGCTGGCGGCCTTCCTTGGATACCCGACGGTGCTGAGCTTCCATGACTTTTTTTTGCCCTGTCACCGCCTCCACCTCATCGATGCGCATGATCGTTTGTGCCCTGGACCAGACCGTGGCGAGCGCTGTGTCGCTTGTCTACAAGAATTCGCTTCAGCAGAGGAAGCGCGCCGTCGCTTCACGTATATGGAGCAGGCGCTACGCGCGCCGGACTTACTGGTCTCTCCGTCTGCTTTTCTCACGGAGAAGATGCTCGGCTATTTCCCTTTTCTGCGAGAGCGGTTGCGCACAGTTCCATTAGGTGTGAAGCCTGTTCCCGCCAGAATGAGGGAATGTCAATCTGAAACGCCCTTGCGAATCTTGTATCTGGGGTTCTTGTTTCCGCCGAAAGGGGCACACCTGCTCGTCGAGGCGGTCAGGGGACTTCCCGCGGACGCTTTCGCGGTCTCGCTCTACGGAGGGTCATCAGCTTTTTGGCAGCCCTATCTGGACCGCCTACGAGCTGAGGCTCAGGGATTGCCCGTTCATTTTTACGGTGCTTATCCTCATGACCAAGTCGCTTCTATCCTGTCGCGCCATGATGTGTTAGTCGTGCCAGGAATTTGTGAGGAAACCTTCTCGATTGTCACGCGCGAAGCCTTGATGGCTGGGCTGCCGGTGATTGCCGCGCGCCGAGGCGCTCTCCCTGAGGCCGTGCAGAATGGGGTGAACGGGCTGTTCTTCGAACCGGAAAACGCCAACGACTTACGGCGCTGCTTGGCGCAATTGCTGGCCGAGCCGGATTTATTGAAGCGCCTGCGCGCAGTTAATCCCGCGATAAAAACTATGGAAATGTACGCCGGGGAGATGGAAGGCCTGTACGCCGAGATCTGCGCTCCACCGCACCGGCTCAGGTCCCTACAAAAAAACCTGCGCGAACGGTATCAGGCCTATGCGGC
>JBGPOI010000327.1:0-5927 GCA_041487975.1 Binatia bacterium
CTGGTTCGGCCGAGCCTTTATGTTTCATCGTGGTCGATGAACTCAATCGCTACGCCCCGCGTGAAGGCTGGTCGCCGATCCGCGAGCGGCTGTTGGAGATCGCTGAGCGCGGCCGCTCCAGCGGTACCATCCTGATCGGCGCGCAACAGACGGCGTCCGAGGTCGAGCGACGCATCGTCGCTAACCCGGCTTTTCGCGTGGTTGGCCGCCTCGATGCCGCCGAGGCCGAGCGGGCGGAGTACGGCTTTCTCTCACCCACCTTGCGCCAGCGAGCGACGATTCTCACTTCCGGTCGCATGATCGTTTCCCAGCCCGATATTCCCACGCCGGTGCCGGTTTGTTTTCCCATGCCGGCCTGGGCGACGCGGGCGGACGAGGTGGAACAACCATCACGGACCCCCAAACTTGCTCCACACAGACGGAGCGGAGACCTATGAGATTTTTGCATACCTCAGACTGGCATGTGGGCCGCACGATCCGTAGCCGTTCACGTCAGAGCGAACATGAAGCGGTGTTTCGGGAGATCATAGACATCGCAAAAGACCAACAAGTAGATGCCGTGCTGGTCACTGGTGATGTCTTCGAGCATCGCATCCCCCCCGTTGAATCTGAGAAACTGGTCGCCGAAACTCTAGCGGAATTGGCGAGGGAGCGCATCCAGTCGATCGTCATTTCCGGAAACCATGACGACCCAGAACGGCTAGGTGTCCTAAAACCCCTAGGCGATATCGTGCAGGTGCATATCGTCGCTGAGCTTGAAAATCTTGATTCTTTGGTGCTCTCTCTGCCATCACGCGACGGGAAGGAACGGGCAGCAATCGGCTGTCTTCCCTATGTGCTACCTCACCATGTGCTGACCGCTGCTGAAGGGGTGGGCAAATCAGAGAGTGAGCGCGTCGCTGCCTACCAGAGCATGATGAAAGACTTTTTCGACGCCCTCAAGAAGAGGATAGAAAACTCCCCAATCTCTCTCGTGCTGGCCCATCTCGCTGTCGACCAAGAGTATGGCGGTGGAGAGGCGCGATCAGGGGTCTTTGAGGTGGACAAAGGTGTTCTTCCGACTGGCATTCATTATGTGGCCCTCGGGCACATCCATAAACCGCACGCCATCGAGAAGTCTTCCGCTCGGGCGTATTATGCTGGCTCTGTCCTCCAACTCGATTTCGGCAGAGTTGACCAGCAGAAAAGTGTCTTTATTATCGAAGCCCACCCTCAAAAACCTGCTGTAATCTCAGCAATCCCGCTCAATCAGGGAAAGAAGCTGCTCCGTCGTACAGGCACCTCCGAGGAGATCTTGGCCCAGGCAGATGATTTTGAAGGAGCATGGGTTGAGGTTGTGTTGCGCCCCGAAGGGCGCGCGCTCGAACTCGTAGACCACGTGCGTGCGTTGCCAGGGGTTTTCGTTCGCTTTGAGGAGCCGGACGTCAAACCGACACACAGCAGCATTTCACTCAAAGACCGCTCCGCCACGGAAATTTTCAGCGATTATTATAAGACCAAGCGCAAGAGCGACCCTAACCCACAGCTCCTTGCTCTGCTCGCCCGCCTCTACCAAGAAGTGAGCACATCGGCTGACGAACCACAATGAGACCGCAGTTTCTCAGTCTCAAAAATTTCATGCCCTTCCGCTCTGCCGACGGGCAGGTTCACGAGGTACCTTTCTTTGGTTTAGACCTCTTTGCCATTACTGGCCCGACGGGTAGTGGTAAGTCTTCACTCATCGACGCCATTACGTGGTGCCTGTACGGCAGTACGGCCCGTTACACCACGGACACCAAGGGCGTGATTTCCGCTGGCGAAAGTGTGTGCGAGGTTGCTCTCGACTTCACCATTGGAACACACTGGTTTCGGGCCGTACGGCGCACTGGCAAGACCACTGAGTCGGGGCTCAGTGAAAAGCTGGACGGTGGGGTATGGTTTCAGGACACCTCCGGTGCCGAACAGTTGACCAAACGGATCGAAACGCTTCTCGGTCTCGACTTTGCCAGTTTCACCAAGACTGTCATTCTGCCGCAAGGGAACTATGCAGAGTTTCTCCTCAGTGAGCCCAGCAAACGGCGTGACCTGTTGGAAAAAATTCTCGAGCTGGGCGTGTACAAACGGGTAGCCGAGCGCGCCAAAGAATTAGAGACGCGAGCGAAAACCCGCGCCGACACCATTGGTGAGATCTTGGCGCAACCGCACTACGCAGGCGTTACTCGTGTTCTGATCGAACAACGCCGAGAGGAACTCGTACTGGTTACGCAACAGATCGCGACAACCGGTGCGCGAGAGGGGATATTGCGCCGGTTGTTCCAAAAGGCAGAAGGAGTGGCCACCGCGCGCTCCCGTCTCGCCGATCTTCAGGCGGAAGAACGCGCTCGCCTGGAGGAAAGGGGACTTGCCCAGCAGAAACAGCAAGCCGCCGAGTCCCAACTCCAGTCGTTTGTCCAGACGCTTACCGAGACTACCGGAGAAAGGAACGCGCTTGGGTACGATCTCCGTCGTCATGACGTTGTGAAGCGCGCGGTCGCCCACTTACGTGAACATGAGACCGCTCTTCACGAAGTCGAGAGAAAGAGCCAATCGCTTGCTCGTACCCAGCAGGAACTGGACACCCTCGCTCGCCACATCGCTGCTCAGGAACCCGCGGTTGCCGATGCGCGACGCGCCTATGATGATCGTACCACAGCGTTGAAAGCAGACGTTGCCGTGAGCGGAGATATCGCTTGCTTAACCGAGAGAATCAACGAAGCCCAACGCTGGAAAGAATTGCGGCAAGAGCAGGTACGTTTTGCCGAGCAGCACGAGACGACGACACGACAGCTCTCTCACGTCCAGCAATTACTGACCTCGCTGCGTCAACAAGAAGAGGCAATGGAGCAGAAACTGCGCGACCTGACGCAGCAACGCGACCAGGCACGGGAAGAGGAGAACGAGAAAGCTCGTCTAGAACTCGAAGCCGGACACTTGGGGAAAGATCTGCAAGAAGCTGCACGAGAAGAGAAACGCGCGGCGCAGGCAGTGGAGAAGGTGCAGTCAGATTTGGCAGTTGCAGAACAGACAGTGCAGTGGCATCAGGTAACTGTCGCTCGGGCAGAGCAGCAGGAGCAGGCTGCCCTTCGTGCCTGGGAAGAAAACCGACGGCAGCATGAAGTCGAACATTTGCGTACTACACTACATGTCGGAGATCCCTGTCCTGTCTGCCAGGTGGCTGTCGGCGAAATACCGGTTTTCTCTCTGGCAACGCAAGCAGACTTCGCGGCCCTCCAACAGGCACACGCAACGGCCAAAGCTGCAGTGACCCAGACCCAGCAGACACTGCAAAAGGCTGTGGCGACTGTTGCTGCATTCCGCGCTCAGAAAGACGCAAGCGAAAGGGAACTGACCGAGCGAACGCAAAAGCGTCAGGAAGCGCAGCAGCGATTTGTCTCCTGTTTCCCTGGTTTCTCATCTCTGACGGTTGCCCTCACCGCGTTACAAATCCAACGTCAAGAGATAGCTATGCGGCTCAAAACGGCGGAGGGAAACACACAGGCCGCGGAAAAAGAAAAACTGACGCTCTCGCGCCAACGGGAAAAGGCCCAGCAAGAAGAAGCAAAGTTGGCCGAAGCGCTCCGCCGCATCACGAACCAAGCGGAAACCAACACAGCGCACCTCACTGTGCTGTCGCAGTCTTTGGCTTCGTATCTGTCGGAGAACGACGATCCAGAAGTTGTGTTGACTGTCCGTCGTCGAACACTTCTGCAAGCGGAACAAGAAGTCAAAGCTTTAGAACAAGCGTGGCGACAAGAAAAAGACGCCCTCGATCTGTGCCATACGAAAAAGCTCCAAGCGGAGGGACACTGCGGGGTGTTGACCTCTGAACGAAACGCCGCCCTAGCACAGACAGAACGAGAGGCGCGTGCAGCGCGAGAAAATCTCGATCTTTCCCTAGACGCGTTACTCCCTGCTCTATCTGACCTCGAACGAGAAGTGGGTGAGCTGGCGCGCAAACAAGAGAAATATACCATTCTATTGAAGCGTGAAGAGGCACTCCGTAAAGAGCAAGAACAAGCCGAGCGACGCGCTCTGGAATCGCGAGCAGACTTGCAAGCGCGAGAACGGGTATTGCGCGAAACCCAGCAGGCGGTTGCGCAGGCGGAAAAAAATTTGGCCGAGGCGCGGACAGAGTTGCAGGCTGCGGTGCAAGGGAATGGTCTCGTCGATCTTGATCCGGATGGCAAAGGATTGAGGGAGCGGCTGGATGATATTCGTGGACAGATCAGTGCCTGGCAAGAACGGCGCGGTCGCTTAGAAGTCGAAATCGCCGACCTCGAGCGCCGCTGCACCGAGAAGGAGCAGGAAGAAGAGAAGCGCCGTGCGGCGGAAACGGAAAGTCGCTTGGCCTCTGATCTGCGGAAGTTGCTTGGCGCGGAGTTTACTGATTTCTTGTCTGAGGGAGCCGTGAAGGCGTTGATGCACGATGCCAGCGTGCATTTGCAACGCCTCACTCACGATAGGTATTCTTTCAAGATCGAGTACAAACGTCGCGCCATTGAACTGCTGATTGTCGATCACGAAGATTACCAGCATGCTCGGCCCACTCACTCGCTCTCCGGCGGCGAGACGTTCCTCGCCTCGCTGGCGATTGCCCTCGCCCTGTCGCAAAGCTTCCGTGAAGTCGCGACCGGCAAGGCAGCCAAGACGTCTACTGAGTGCCTGATCCTCGATGAGGGTTTCGGCACACTGGACCGCGAGGGGCTACAACTTGTGACAGAGACGCTGCAAGAGTTGCGTGGCGAAGAAGGGCGCATGGTTGGTATCATCACCCACGTGGAAGAAGTGGCCGCCGCCATGCCGACGCGCATCGAAGTCCGCAAAGGCAGCCGCACGAGCACGATTACAGTAAACGGTTAAGCAATCCGAGGCCGAAAGAGCAAGAAAATCAAGTGGGGTCCATACGGAAGCTGCTCCGCTTGGGAAGGTAGGAATTCTCCATCGTGGTGTCCGCTGACCCTTGTTCGCTTAAGGCAAACACGCTAGAACGCTAGCCAATACCGCAGGTTTCTCGGGAAAGAGAGTAGAGATGCGCATTACGGTTCTGGGTGCGGGCGACGCGTTCTCCAATGGCGGCAGGCGCCAGAGTGGTTATCTCGTGGAGGTCGGCGGCACGGGCTTTCTGCTCGACTGTGGCACCACTACCCTCTTAGCACTCAAGGCCCTCGGCATTGCCGCCGAGCGCGTGGACTTTATCGCCATCAGTCATCTGCATGGGGACCACTTTGGTGGGTTGCCGTTTTTGTTCCTAGAATACCTCTACGAGCAGCCGCGCACGCGGCCACTGCTGATTGCCGGTCCCGCGGGCACCGAAGAGCGCGTGCGGACGCTCCACCGGACAATGTATCGTGAACTGGCCGAACGTCCCCTCTGCTTTCCTCTGCACTTTCGCGAACTCACCCCCGGCCGGGCCGAAACCCTATGCGGGGTCGAACTCTTTCCTTTTCGCGTCCCCCACCAGGAGAAAGACGTTTCTTTTGGCTACCTCGTGAAAGCTGGCGGTAAGGCCTTGCTCTATTCCGGGGACTGTGGGTGGAACGAAGATCTGGTCCGCTATTCGCACAACACCGACGTATTCATCTGCGAGTGCTGCTATTTTCACAAACAGACCGCTTTCCACGTCAGCTATCCGCAGGTGGCCGCGCAGCGCGCCCGCCTGGGCTGCCAGCGTCTCATCCTGAGCCATATTGGCCGCGAAGTGCTTGAGCGCATGCACGAAGTGACGATCGAGTGCGCCTCCGACGGCTTAGTGGTCGAGGTGTGAGGGGACATGGAGGTCACCCTCGACTTTGTCCAGACCGGGTTCAAACACTGCCGCTATATCACCACTGCCAAGGTTGAGACCGCGGTCTATCTGGCCTTAGTGTTGGAAAAACCCCTGCTCATCGAAGGTCCGGCCGGCGTGGGTA
>JBGPOI010000328.1:0-5916 GCA_041487975.1 Binatia bacterium
GAAGAACCGGACCCTGAACAAAGAGAAGGAGAACACATAGATGGAAACCAACGAACTGATAACACTATGCCGCGATTGCGAAGCGACCCAGATTCCCAGCGGCGAGAAAGTTATGCTCCCCGAGGGTGCCCAGGTGAGGGTCACGCAATCACTCGGCGGTGCGTACACCGTGACGACGAGCAATGGCTATATGGTGCGCATCGCGAGCAAGGACGTCGATGCCCTCGGTAAAGAGACCGCCGTGGCGTTGCAGGCTGGAGCGTCCGCCGCGGCAGGGGGGCCTGTAGACGTCGAGAAACTAGTCTGGGATCAATTAAAGACGTGCTTCGATCCCGAGATTCCCGTCAACATCGTTGACCTCGGCCTCGTGTATAATTGTCAGGTCACGCCCTTGTCCGAGGGTGGGAACAAGGTTGAGGTCAAATTCACGCTGACGGCCCCAGGGTGCGGCATGGGCGCGGTGCTCAAAACGGACATGGAAAGTAAAATTCTTAGCGTGCCCAGCGTCGAAGACGTTGAGGTCGAGGTGGTTTTTGATCCAACCTGGAACCCGGGCATGATGTCCGAAGCAGCCAAGCTCCAGCTTGGGATGTGAGCCGGGAAGTGCGGCATGGAAATCGATGTGACAGTCGACGGAAAGGACCGATGGGATTCGGGAAGTCAGCCCAGTTGACCAGGAAAACTAGAGAGGAGGAGCCCATGTTGTTACAGCATATCGGTCCGGACAGCACGATGGAGGAGATCCTCTACGCTTATCCTAGCGCCAAAGTAGGCTTGTTCCAGCGTTACCACATTGGTGGGTGCGCCAGTTGCGGCTACCAACCGACGGATACCCTGGCGGAGGTCTGCCGTACCCACAATATCGTGGACTCTCTGGATGCGGTCATCGCCTGCATCCGCCAGAGCCAGGAGGTGGAGGCAAAACTCCATATCCAGCCGACGGAGGTGGCAGCAGCGCTCAAGCAGGGGGAGAAATTGCGGCTTCTCGATGTGCGATCACCTCAGGAATGGGAGGCAGCCCATATCCAGGGAGCCGAGTTCCTCACAGTGGAACTGACCTTCGAGGCCCTCGATTCCTGGCCTAATGACACACCGATCGTTTTGTACTCCGATCACGGGCGCCGCAGTCTAGACAAGGCTTCTTACTTTAGAGCATACGGCCTCACCAACACGAAAAGCATGGACGGCGGGATTAACGCCTGGTCGGCGGAGGTGGGCCCTCTGGTGCCATGCTCCTCGCTTCGCTGATGTGAGATGCTGCGCGACACCTTTAATCGTCCGGTCAGGGATCTCAGGATATCGGTCACGGACCGGTGTAACTTCCGCTGTACCTACTGCATGCCGCTGGATGAGTACGAGTGGTTGGAGAAAGGCGAAATCCTCTCCTTCGAAGAGATTGCCAGACTCGCCGCCCTCTTCGTCCATCTGGGAGTGGAGAAGATCCGGCTAACTGGCGGCGAACCCCTGGTGCGCCGAGACCTGGACAAGCTGGTCGCCCAACTGTCGGCCCGTCCCGGCCCGCCCGAGCTCTGCCTCACGACCAATGGATCCCTGCTGGCAAAAAAAGTGGCTGCCCTCAAAGCCGCCGGCCTGCGACGGATCAATGTCAGTCTCGATAGCCTCGATCCGGACAAGTTCCGCCGCATCAGGAAACGGGGCGATCTGGCCCAGGTGCTGGAGGGTCTCTTCGCGGCCAAACGCCAGGGCCTGCCTCCCATCAAGATCAATGCGGTGATCGAACGTGGCGTTAATGACGATGAAGTCCTCTTAGGCGGATGAGGGGAACTCACCCCTGGTCGTTCCGCCTCTTGTGCTTGTGTAGTCCCTCGTTCGGGTGGAGGGCACGTATATCGAAGTCGAGGTCTAGAGAGAAACCCTGCGGCGAGAAATCTCCTTGCCTGCAGGGGACAGTAGAGCAGGAGGTGTACGATGACCTATATTATCACCAAGCTGTGTCGGGATTGTGTGGACGTGGGGTGTGTGGCGGTCTGTCCGGTGGACTGCATTTATGAGTATGTGGGGGAGGATAGGGTGACCTTCCCCAACCAGCTCTACATCCATCCGGATGAGTGCATTGATTGTGGGGCCTGTGAGCCGGAGTGTCCCTGGCAGGCGATCTTTGAGGAGGTAGCAGTGCCGGAGGTGTTCAGTGACGACATCGCCCTTAATTATCTGATGAAAGACCAGGCGGCAGAGTTTAAGGTCCCAGCATACGTGAAGAAGCCCCATCCCAGCGCCGACGAGGTTGAGGCCAACAAACAAAAATGGGGCTGGACAGGGTGACAGAGAGGTAGAGGCGTTAAGCTTCGCACCTTTCCCTTTTGCCAAGAGCGTGAGGGAAAGGGCTAGAAGCTGGCTGGATATGCTTGGGAGTGCTGATGCCAAAGGATATCGCTGTCGCTTTGAAATACCGAGACGCGGAGGGGACATCCTCCAAGTTCCCTGAGCCACCTGACATCATTCTCCCTTCTCAGTATTTCGGCGTCATTCGGGGGTGTGGGCAGTTGACCCCTGAACAGAAGCTCATGTTAGCGGTTCTTGAGAGCGCGGTGCACGACTTTCAGCGGTACCGCTTGGCCACAGGGAGGCGGGGGAAGCGGATTTTTCGCGAGGCCCATGAGTGGCTCACCTCTCGGGAGGAAACAGGGATCTTCTCTTTCGTGGTCATCTGTCACGCCGTAGGGATCGACCCGGACTATATCCGTACGGGGCTGTTCCGACAGTCGCCGGAGAAAGAGTGGAGAAAGTCGAGGTGGTGGTGAGCCCCGTAAGCGCTGCGGACCGCCGCCGCGCAGAGGTTGGAGGTTATGATGAACGAAGACACGTTCAATATGGAAGTACGTAAATTCCTCAAAAAGGTCGGAGTCACCTCACAGCGGGAAATAGAGAAAGCAGTCAGAGAGGCGATGCAAGCCGGGAGCCTGGCTGGCAACAAGACACTCAAGGCGCGGATGAAGCTCGAAGTCGAAGGTGTACACCTGGACCTTGTGATTGAGGACGATATTGCGCTGTCCTAGGAGGCGGTGTCGGGATTGTCTGGGCACGGGGTGTGTGTGGAGATCGATTCTGTCCGAACGTAAGGTCTGCAGTGAGGGAAGTGTTGCAGTGCGAAAGCGTTTATGCGTGAGAGAGATGGCAAATGGCAAGGTCCTGAAGAGGCCGTACCCGGCGCTCTTGAGTGAACTCCGTACGGAGGCAGAGGTCGATTCGGGCATTGCGCGAAAGCCGCCCTGGCTCAAGGTCAAGGCTCCGGGAGGGCCGAACTATCTCCGCGAGGCCGGCCCCCTGGTTCGAAGCTCCTACCACGCTGAGCGGCACGTGCCTCAGAAACCCTAGCTGCTGCGGAAATTCTTGGAGCCTACGGAGTCATACGATGGCCGAAAAGGAAAAAACCAAGACAGATGTGGATGTCATCAAGCGGCGTCTTAAAGAAGACCGGATTCCCGAGGCGCTGTGGCCAGACGAATGGGGCGAAAAGAAGAAACGTCCTCGCGAAGTCGCCTTCATGGACGTGAATCTCTGCTTCCCGTGTGGCAAGTGTCCTGAGTTTTGTCCGGTTGGCTGTATCGAGTATCTGCGTCCCGGTACCCTCGCTGGCCGTGGGGACAACCAGCCTGTGCAGGACCGTTTTCAGGAGTGTATCGGCTGCTATATTTGTGTCGAGGTCTGCGCTCTGCTTACGGACTATGACGCGGTGCGGATGTATGATGCGGATCTGGTTGAGGAAGTCTTGGGCGTGAAGATTGGCGACAAAAAACCCGATGAGTACACGCCGGCGCAGCCGTACGAGGAATACTTCTCGGAGGGCGGGCTCTACCGGCACCTGGGCAAGGGCTCCCGGTTGCGCGAGAAGATGAACGCCGAGGAACGGAAGAGAGCCGGGTTCGGCGAAGGGTAGTGCGCCGCGAGCCGAGGGGACAACACTCTTGAGCGATAAGAAAAACGAGATAGGTAGAGAGAAGGGACATGGCGAAGCTTCGCGTTCTTTACGAAACTGGTGAGCCTGAACGGGTTATTGAATTCGATCCAGCGCAGGCCCCTTTCCAGCACGATGGCCAGCCGGGTTCGATTCTCGACGTGCTGCTTGGCCACGGCGTCTCTCTCGAGCACGCCTGCGGAGGAAACTGTGCCTGCACGACTTGCCATGTCATCGTCAAAAGTGGCATGGCGCATCTCTGCGAAAATAGTGAGACCGAAGACGACCTGCTGGACAAAGCTCCGGGGCTGACTCCTACCTCCCGACTTGGCTGCCAGGCTATCATAGACGGCGGTGAAGTGGTCGTGTTGATCCCGCGTTACACCATCAACCAGCAGGTTTGAGATGAGCGACCTGACGACACACGCTGAAACCGAGACCGCCAGTGCAGTTCCCAGCCGTCCGCAGGCGGTCTATGAGGCGACTATTGAGCGTATCTTTGCCCACACCCCTGATACCCGTTCGTTCTTCTTGCGGCTTCCTGACGGCCGGCGCCTCAGCTTTAAGCCTGGCCAGTTTATTTCCTTATTGTTGCCTGTTGCCGGTGAGACGCTGACCCGTCCGTACTCGATTGCTTCAAGTCCGGGAGAGGGGAATCTCCTGGAGATCTGCTTAAACTTGGTTCCTGCCGGCCCCGGGTCTCACTGCCTGTTCGCGCGAGGTTTAGGCGATGTGCTGCGCTTTACCGGTCCTTGGGGCACCTTCGTGCTCGATCAACCGCCGGAGGCAGAATGTGTGTTCATCGCTGACGGCACGGGCATTGCGCCGATCCGGCCGATAATCCGGCACGCGCTTGCCTCTGAGCAACGGTCCCCCTTACACCTTTTGTACAGCGCTCCGCGGGAGGGTGACCTGTTATATCGCGAAGAATGGGAAGCCTATGCACGAGATTATCGCAGGTTCACCTTCGAGCCTCTGTTGAGCGACCCTTCTGGTGGCTGGTTCGGGTTGTGCGGTCCGCTGGTGGCATATGTAGAGCGCCGTTATGTCAGTCAGGACAACGACCGAAGCCGATATTTCTATATTTGCGGGGTTGGACAGCAGGTGACGCAACTGCGCGACCTGCTGCGCCGCGCCGGTTACCAACGCCGGGCCGTGCAGTATGAAAAATGGTGAGCCGATCACAGTTGACAAATTGGACCTTATGTATCTATATTGAGTTGCCGGAAAGAAGACCTGGCTTTTCCTCGGCAGTGAAAGGAGTGTCCGATGGCTTACACCGAAAAAGTGCTGGAACATTACCAGAGTCCCAAGAATGTGGGGAGCTTCGGCAAAAATGAAGAGAACGTAGGAACAGGGGTCGTTGGCGCGCCCGAGTGCGGGGACGTGATGAAGCTGCAGCTCAAGATCAATCCCGAGACCGAAGTGATTGAAGACGCGCGCTTCAAGACCTTCGGCTGTGGGTCCGCGATTGCTTCCTCCAGCTATGTGACGGAACTGGTCAAAGGGAAGACGGTGACCGAAGCATACCAGATCAAGAACACCCATATTGTGCAAGAGTTGTCGCTGCCGCCGGTGAAAATCCACTGTTCGGTGCTGGCGGAAGATGCCATCAAGGCTGCGGTGGCAGACTGGCGCACCCGCAGCAAGAAAAGCGAGCAGAAAGACGAACAGGCGGCGTAGCGTGAAACGAAGGCGGTCATGCTGACAAAAGAAAAGTCCATGGAAAATCACGAAGCCTCGATGCCGCTGACGAGAGCCAAAGGTGAGGACATTCTGCTTGGTGACGCGGTCGTACTCACTCTGCTCGACAAAGCCATTGGATGGGCGCGGAAATACTCGATCTTTCCGTATCCGTTTGCCACGGCATGCTGCGCTATGGAGTACATGTCGTTGTCGATGACCCCCTATGACATCGACCGCTTCGGCGCTCTGCTGCCGCGCTTCAGTCCTCGGCAAGCCGATCTCTTGATGGTGATTGGCACGGTCACCTGCCGGCA
>JBGPOI010000329.1:0-5913 GCA_041487975.1 Binatia bacterium
CCCTGCAACCGGAGCATGCGGCCCACTTCCTCGTAGACAAAGGCTTAACACAGCGCTACGACTACGCCTTGCAAGCACTGAAGGACATCCCCTACGGCAAGTGGGCAGAGTACAACCCCGAGGACACGGTGCGCTTCTATGCCCTGCGCCTGCACGAGGCTGGGATGATCAAGAGCACTCCACAGAAGCTCATCGCCGAGGGCACCGACTGGCGCTTCCTCAATGAGCTGAAGAAAGAGCTGAAGGGGTAGGCGTGAACATCGGGAATGGGTGTTGGGTGGCGCAGCCGGCCCGGCTGTGCACGCCCGGCTGTGCACGCACAGGCCAGCGGCCTGTGCCACCGGGGGAGAGGCTAACTGCAAGTGCCACCAGAGGATGTTTTAAGGGGAGACCGCGATGACAGACTGGCTACCCCGGCTGGTCGCGCGGGTGCCGGCCACCGTGCACGCCAAGCTCCTCGCGGCCTTCCTGGTCATGGTGGTGCTGCTCATCACAGTCGGTGCTGTCGGACTTCAGGCGCTGGGCGGGGTCAACCGCCGCGCCGAGGAGGTGGTGACACTCCATCGCAAGATCGCCGCCTACCGCCAGCTCCAGCATGACACTACTGGTCAACTCTACAGCGTGGCCTCAGACCTCCTGGTCCCGGACGAGCAGACGCTCGAAGCGACGCTCCGCCAGCTCAACCAATTCGGCTACGACCTCGACCGGCTCCAGTTCGTGTCGCAGGACGAGGTTGAGCTGTTCGGCCGGGTGCGAAAAGAGTATGACCAGTTCATCCAGGTGGTGGCCCGCGTCGTCGAGCTGATCCGCGGGGGGAAGGTCGCCGAAGGCCGGGAGCTGCAACTCACGCAGGCCGGTCCCCTGGCCGACCGCCTCGAGCGCCTCACGAACGAGCTGGTGAACAAGGCCGAAGCAGACATGGTGGCGCGCGTCGAGGTGAGCCACCGCGCCTACGTGACCGCCCGCTGGGTGGTCATCGTGTTCGCGGTCGGGAGCATTGGGCTGGCGCTGGTCCTCGGCTATGCGCTCTCATGGTCGCTGGTCGCGCCGGTCAAGCGGATGGACGTGCAGCTACGGCAGATCGCCCAGGGCGATTTCTCCCAGCGAGTTGAGGTCCCGAACCGGGACGAGCTCGGGGCCCTCGCGGCTAACCTGAACCGCATGAACGAGGAACTGGGGCGGCTCTATCAGCAGCTCGACACCGCTAACCGCCACAAGTCCGAATTCCTCACCAGCATGTCTCACGAGCTGCGCACGCCGCTCAACGCCATCATCGGCTTCTCCGAGGTGCTGCTGGAGAAGATGTTCGGCGAGCTGAACGAGAAACAGGCCGAATATCTGCAAGACATCCTCTCCTCCGGCCACCATCTTCTTTCGCTCATCAACGACATCCTCGACCTCTCCAAGGTTGAGGCCGGGAAGATGGAGCTGGAGCCCGGCGTGTTCAACCTCAGGGAGCTGCTCGAAGGCAGTCTGGTGATGGTCAAGGAGCGTGCTCTTGCGCATGGCATCGCGCTCTCGTTGGATATCGCTGACGACATCGACACTTTCATTGGGGATGAGCGGAAGGTGAAACAGATTCTCTTCAATCTGCTTTCCAATGCCGTGAAGTTTACGCCAGACAAGGGCAAGGTGGGCATCACGGCCCAAAAGACCGACGACACCGTGCAAGTCGCGGTGTGGGATACAGGGATCGGCATTGCCGCGGAAGATCAGCAACGGATCTTTGCCGAGTTTCAGCAAGTGGGGAAAGGACTGACGGAAAAACCCGAGGGGACCGGCTTGGGTCTAGCGCTGACCAAGAAGTTTGTGGAGCTGCACGGGGGAACGATTTGGGTGGATAGTACCCCGAGGCGTGGGAGCACCTTTACTTTTACCTTGCCCATCATAGGGGCGGCGGACCACACGCCCCTGCTAGCTGTGCAGGAAGAAACGGCTACAGAGTGGACGGCAGAAGCCGCGGCCGGCCCGCTAGTGCTGGTCATCGAAGACGATGCCAAAGCGGCGGAACTCCTGCGTCTCTACCTGGCTGAGGCCGGCTATACCGTCGCTCTTGCCCGGGATGGCACAGAGGGGTTAGAGAAGGTGAAGCGGCTTCACCCGGGCGCGGTCATTCTCGACGTGTTATTGCCGAAGGTGGATGGCTGGGCTTTCCTCACGCAGATGAAAGCCGACCCCGCGACCAAGGATGTGCCGGTCATCATTACGTCGATTGTCGATCAGAAAGGCAAAGGGTTCGCGCTGGGCGCTGTGCAGTATTTGGTCAAGCCGGTCCACAAGGAAGAACTACTGAGAGAGTTAAGTGCTTTGAGTGTGCGGGAACGGTCAGGGAAGTCTCGCAGCGCACCGTAGGAGGAACAAACTCATGCCTGGGGAACTTATCTTGATCGTTGACGATAATGTGAAAAATTTAAAACTGGTGCGCGCTGTCCTGCAATTTCACGGCTACCCCACCCTGGAGGCGGAAACCGGCGAAGCTGGGATCGCACTGGCCTACGAGCGACACCCGGCGCTGATCCTGATGGATGTGCAGCTCCCTGGCATGGGTGGACGGGCGGCCTTGAAGGTCTTGAAGGCGGACGCCAGCACCCAGCACATTCCGATCATTGCCCTGACCTCGTTTGCCATGAAAGGCGACCGAGAGAGTTTGCTGGCTGAAGGGTTCGATGACTACATGGCGAAGCCGATCGAGATCAAAGAGTTACCCAAGGTGGTGGAGCGCCATCTGCGCGGACAGTCCTAAAAAGCAGGAGTGACACCAATGGACGAGCCACAGGCAAAGATCCTCGTCGTCGATGATGAGGTGAAAAATGTCAAGTTACTGGAAGCGCTGTTGCTTCCCAGAGGTTACACCGTAGTCAAAGCCTATAACGGGGAGGAGGCGCTGCGGCAGGTGCAACAGGAGCAGCCAGACCTTATTCTGTTGGATGTGATGATGCCGCTCCTGGATGGGTTTGAGGTCTGCAAACGGCTCAAGGAAAACGACGAGACCCGCCTGATCCCGGTGGTGATCATGACTGCTCTGGGACAGATGGAGGATCGCATCAAGGGGATTGAAGCGGGGGCTGATGACTTTTTGACCAAGCCGGTCCATCGCGACGAATTGATGGCGCGGATTCGCACCTCGTTACGCCTGAAGCGGACGATCGAACGCAGGGTGAGCTTGTTGCAAGGGGTGCAGGAACACCTGGCCAAATTCGTCCCACAAACAGTGAAGCGGATCATCGAGAAGAATCCTGTAGCACCGGAGCTGGAGAAGCGGGAACAGGATGTGTCGGTACTCTTTGCGGATATTAGTGGCTATACCAAGTTGAGCGAAGCCCTGCCGCAAGAGCAGGTGAGCTTCATCGTCGAGCGGTATTTCTCCAGTTTCCTGGACTGCGTCCATGCTAACAGGGGAGACCTCAGCGAAACGGCCGGCGATGGGTTGATGGCGATCTTTCCTGATACCGACCCAGCCCGCCATGCCAGGAACGCCGTGCAGACGGCGCTAGAGATTTTGCAACGGACAGCGACGCTCAACGAACAATTCCGGGGGACCTTTGAGTCCATCGCTGTACACGCCGGGATTAACTCGGGCCTGGCTCTGGTGGGTCCAACCAAATTGGAAGGGGCAACCGGCGTGCGCTGGACCTACACCGCTTCGGGACCGGTGACCAATGTGGCCGCCAGGATTGCGGCGCTCGGCGAAGGAGGAATGGTCCTCGCCAGTGCGGAGACCACCCGGCGAGTCGCGGGGCTCTTCTCCATGCAAGAGATGGGGAAAAGGCAGCTCAAAAACGTCAAAGAAGAGGTCATGATCTATCAGATTCTGGGGGAAGCGGACAAACAGTAATTGGAAGAGGAGCGAGCGCTTGACTGCACAGAACAGCTAGCCTAGAGGTTCCTAGTGCAATTTCAGGATACTTGTTGGGCAATACGCCGGTAGGGGCGCACAGCTGTCACCAGTCACAACTTAAGCCTTTTTTCCTGTCTTGTGGGCCACAAGTCCCCTCTCCCCTCGTGGGAGAGGGACAGGGTGAGGGGACGCGCAGATGTACTGCGACCTCGATACCCCCTATCCTACAGCGGTTCTCACCCGGATACGTCCTCATGCCAACCGTAGGGGCGAATCTTGTATTCGCCCTGCTGCCCGGTCTCCCCCTAGGGCGATCACAAGGATCGCCCCTACAATCCCCTCTACATCCTGTCCGCCAGAATCTTCTCCCGCACAAATTCAGGATAACTGCGCGCAAGTTTTTCCTTCACTACCGTTCGCAACATGTGGAGTTCTTGCGCCGTGGGTAGCGGTGTCGCGTGAACAGACTGTGACACACGCAGATCGAATCCGGTGTTCTGCTGGACATCCTCTAGCGAAGATCCGGGTTGTACTCTGTCCAGGACCCATTCCCCTGCTGCTTTGTCCCAGGCCAGCACCGCCTTTGGTGTCACAACCAGTGCAGGTCCTCCCTCGCGGTAGACGTTCTCCGGGGTCACACCCGCAGCGGTCACGAAATCGACTTTCTCGACAAAGATGCGTCGGGTGTGCTCGGTGCGAAAAAGAATGACACGGTGGGCCATGTAGTACAGCATGGCCGAGCCGTACGCGCCGGCCATCCTGACTGACGGGGCGTTGTAGTCGCCGATCACGTGGAGGTTGAAGTTGCCACGCCGGTCGAACTGGATGCCGCTGAGGAAGAAGAGGTCCAGTTCTCCGCGCTGCGCCAGGAAATGCAGTTCGCTGCTGCCGGCCGGAAACGGATAATACTCCTCGCTGTCCAAGATGATGAGGGTGATATGGGGAGCGTGGAGCTGTTCCGCCAAGATGCAGCCCGCAGCCGGGATGGGCGACACCGCGCCAACCCCGACGGTCTCGCAGTCCCGCACCTCCCGCGCGATGACCACGGCCATCAGCTCTTCGGGCGTATAGTCCACGGTTTGGGCCATTACCTCACCCTCTCGCCTAATGAATCGCCGTATCCACGCATTCCAGGTATTCCTTGTGGCTGCGTACGCCGTGGACATAACGCTCCAGATATGTCTGGAAACTCGCTTCTCCCTTGGCTGCCGCTAGGTACTGGCAGCAATGCGTCTCGTCATGTTCGTACAAAGAACCGAAGCCGCAAGGGTGCGCACCTAACGGAGCATGAGCGACAGCATCCACGTCGATGGCTGGGAGGAATGTGTCGTCCACTGCGTCTCTGCGTGTCAGCTCTTCCTCGACAATTTCCTCAGCGGTAACGATCACTCGCCGGGCAGCCCGCGCCATCATCAGATCGTCTCGATGCCCTGGAGTAATGGCATTGCCCCAACGGTCCGCCTGCACAGCATGGAAGACTGCCACGTCGGGACGGATCGGTTGCGCCACGACGACGTGCTCACCGGGGTTGAAAGGATTTTCGTTGACCAACAGGTCGGGACGATGCTTGAGGATGTCACTATACAGCAGCCCGCGCACGGCAATGAAGGGAACGCCCATAGATCCAGCCTGGACCATGCTATACAGCACCCCTCAGGTGCTGTCCTTCATCTTGATAAGCCCCGCGCGCAGGGCGCGCTGAAAGTTAGGGGCGGGTCCGTACGCGCCCAAGGAGCACGAGCAGGTCTCGTACTCCGCCACTGCACCCGCACCGATCAGTAAGTCGGCGTTGAGTCCGCCACCGGTCAGCGTCACCAGCCGCAATTGCTTGGCCCCGCGCCGGATCAACGCGCGCAGGAAGGCCATGGGGGCGTTATCCACTACAGCGGTGGTCAGACCTACGAGGGAACCGTTCCTCACGACGGCAGCCGCTTCTTCCAAGGGCATGAGTTTGTCTTGCATGAACGGCTCCTTAATGTGCAGGGTTCTCGGCGGTGACAATGCGGGCGACCCGCGACAGGGGATGTCCTTTCGCGTCTATTTGCAACGTGTTGAACCAGCCAAAGGGGGTGCGA
>JBGPOI010000330.1:0-5886 GCA_041487975.1 Binatia bacterium
GCGGGCATCCAGGCCCTTTCTGCGTGATCAATTCTTCCGACTCTGTCTCAGCAGATCCCCAAGGGTCACGCCAAACCCTCTGCCCTTCTGCGTTGCGCCGTGCAGATAGGTTTGGGTGTCAGCCCGTTCTTCTTGCTCGCCGGCCTTAGAACGCGAGAGGCGGATGCGTTTCCCGCCGTCTTCGATCCCCAGCACCATCACTTTCACCTCGGTCCCAGGCGCAAATCCCTTGCGGTGATCCGTGCCCCGTGGGGTGCCCATCTCCGCATTGGGAATCAAGCCGGTCTGCCCAGGGCCAAGACGCACGAACACGCCATAGGGTTCGACCCCCTCGACCGTGCCCTTCACCACTGCCCCCATCGCCAATGCCGACTCTTCCGCCTGTTCACCCGGAGCCAGCCCTTCCGGTGCCAGAGCCAACGCAATACGGCGCTTGTCGGCATCGATACTCAGGATCATGACGGTAATCTCTTCCTGTGATGCTGCCGCTTCCTTCACACGCCCTTGCTGATTGCGAGGGAGCTCACTGTTATGCAGCAGTCCATCTACCCCAGGGAGGAGTTCCACGAAGATGCCGAAGTCCATCGCTCGCACGATGCGCCCGCGCACGATCTGCCGCTCGCGCAATTGCCCCGCCACCGCAGCCCAGGGATCTCCTTCCAAGGCTTTCAGACTGAGCGCAACCTTGCCCGTCTGCGGGTCGATCTTCAGCACCTTGACGGTGACGGATTCGCCGACCCGCAGCACATCGGCGGGCTTAGCGACCCGCGAGTGGGAAATCTCCGAAATGTGCACGAGTCCTTGGACTCCGCCCAGGTCAATAAACGCGCCGAAATCCGTGAGTGACGTAACCGTGCCTGGCAGGACGGCGCCCAGGACGATTTTTTTGCGAGCTTCCTCCGCCGCTTTGTGCGTTTGCTCTTCAAGGAGCTGGCGGCGAGAGAGTACGAGGTTGCGGCCGTTTTCGCTATAGCGGACGATGCGGAATTCGAGCACCTGGTTGAGGAATGCGTCAGCCGAATCCACCCGCCGCACATCGATCTGCGAAAACGGACAGAAAGCACGTAGCCCGGCGACCATTACCTCGTAGCCTCCTTTGACGACGGCAGTAACCTTGCCTTCGACCGGTAAGCCATTGGCGGCAGCCCCGGCGAGTTGCTCGCGCGCCTGCACGCCCCTGAGCAGTTTCCGCGACAAACGGACCTCACCGTCGGTCGCTACCACCGTCGCTTCGACTTCGTCACCAATAGAGACCTGGAGGACTCCCTGGTCGTCTTCCAGTTCCGCTCGAGCGATAACAGCTTCGTTCGAGCCCTGCACTTCCACGAACACGCTATCCTCGCCGATCTGGATGACGCGGCCTTTCACCATCTGGCCTTCCTGCAAAGCCGGCCCGGTCTGTTCGCGAGCCAATAACGTCGCAAAGTCTTCTGCCGGCACGGGCCGGTCTTGCTCAGTGCTCATTCTGTTTATCCTCTCTCCTGAACGAACCAGCGGGTATAACATGCACGGATCGCTTCACGCTGGCTCTGGTAATCAGTCAGTAAACGTACCGCCGCGTCGTCGCCCTCATAGCCTAAACGTCGGGCCAGAGAGGTGAGTTGCTCGTCTCCACTCTCCAGGGCCTCGACCGGCTGGTCACGCTCGATCCGCAGGCGATTCTCTCCGGTACGTAGAAAGCGATAGCCTCGCATCAGCAGGTGAAAGTCATTCACGGGCAGCACGCCACAGGCATGTAACGCTTCCAGAGCCGGCAGGGTCGCCCGTTGCCGGAGCGCGGGAAAACGCGGCCCGTGACGTAATTGCAACATTTGCACGAGAAACTCAATGTCCACAATGCCACCGCGGCCAGTCTTGATGTTGAAGCGGCCCATCCCTTCGCCGGCTAACTCCTGCTCCATCCGGCTGCGTAGACGATCAATCTCCGCAACTCCCGCGGCGTCGATCTCCGCGGCATAAGCAACTCCCTCTAAGACCTCGGCAACCGACTCTCTGAGGGCGGGATCACCAGCGACCACGCGCGCTTTGATCAAGGCCTGTCGTTCCCACAACTGAGAACTCGTCTGATGATAACGAACGAAGGCAGGCAGCGACGACACCAACGAACCGGACCGCCCCGAAGGACGCAGGCGGGTATCGATTTTGTAGACGTATCCTTCGCGGGTCTGCACCTGAAGCACGGAAATCAGTCGTTGGGTCAGTTTGATGAAGAACTCCTGAGCGCCGATTTTCCCGCCTGCTTCTTCGTCGTCAGAAGCGTCGTAGAGGAAAATCAAGTCCAGATCCGAGTTGTAGTTCAACTCACCCGCGCCCAGCTTGCCCATACCCACGATGGCCAAACGTCCCGGCATCAACGTCAGGCCGAGTTGCCGCAGCAACGCGACACGCGCCGTCTCGTACGCTCCGGTCAGACACGCCTCTGCCACGCCAGTGAGTTGCTGACTGACTTCGGTAAAATCCAGCAGCCCATTGCTGTCATTGATGCCGATGCGGAGAAACTCTTCAGTACGGTAACGGCGGAGGATGTCAAGGCGGTCCTCATACTCTTCCACCTTCTCCAGGCGCACCGCTAGTTCTTCCTGCATCGTCAACTGGTCTTTGTGCACCTGCACGAGGTCGGTGCGCACCAGGCTGTCGAGCAACTCGGGATGGCGGAGAAAGACCTGGGTGAGATACGCGCTGGTCCCGAAGAGACCAACCAAGACCCGCAGGGTCGAGGGGTTTTCACGCAGCAGCGCTAAAAAACTCGAGCGGGCACCGATAGAGGCGATCAAGTTGGCCATGGCGGCCAGCGCGCGGTCCGGGTCGGCCGCGCGGGAAACCTCGCGGAACAGCGCCGGCGCCACGGCGTATAAGAGTTTGCGACGTTTGGGCGAGGCCGGCGCATACGTGGGACCGTCGTGCAACAAGCGGAGGTTTTGGTAACCCTGGGTTAGCTCGCGAAACCCCAGTTGCTGCAGACGCCACAGCGTACGTTCCTCGTGGTGCAACTCTCGCAGCAGCGCCGAGATTTCCACGTCGTGGTCATCAGTCACGCCTTCGGACGCATGAAAAAGGGAGCGAAAAATCTGCTGGACGGCTTCAGTGTGAGCGCGCAAGGTGGACCAGAAAAGCGCGACTTCATCGCGCGAGTCTAGAGTCTGGAGTCTAGCGTCTAGCGTCTGAAATTCGCCACCACCAGCCTGGCTGCCCCCTGTTTTTGCTGACTGCTGACTGCTGACTGCTGATTGCTGTTCCGCGAGCCGCAGCCGCCGCGCCAGCGTCTGGATTCCCGCCGCGTTGTCCGGCAGGGTATGCGTCTGGCGGTCCTGCACGATCTGCAACTTGTGTTCGACATGGCGGAGAAAGCAATAGGCGTCTCGTAAAATATCACGGTCGGCGGCGGCAAGGTATTTGCCTTCCACCAAGCGATCGAGGGCTGGAAGCGTGCTCCGTTCTCGCACGTGCGGATCCTTGCCGGTGTGAATGAGTTGTAGCGCCTGAGTGACGAATTCAATTTCACGGATGCCGCCCCGACCAAGCTTGACGTTGAGCGGCTCGCCGCGGCCTGGTCCTCCCCCTGACCTTGCACCGCGCAGCGACCGCTCGACCCGCGCCTTCATCTCCTTGATGTCTTCGAGAGTGGCAAAGTCGAGGTAGCGGCGAAACACAAATGGTAAGATATCACGCAGGAATTGTTCACCCAATTCCTTGTCACCGGCGACCGGCCGGGCCTTGAGCAGCGCCACCCGCTCCCAGGTCTGCCCCCACGCTTCGTAATAGAGGAGCGCGTTCGGCAAAGAGTTGACCACCGGGCCGTTCATACCATCCGGGCGCAGGCGCAAGTCCACGCGGAACACCCGGCCACCAGCGACTAAGTCGCTGAGCGCCCGGGTCAGCCCTTGAGCAAGCTGAGTGAAAAACGCGCGCGGTTCAATCGCTCCCTTGCCGCCGCCGCTGGTCGGTCCAGCGTCACGCTCATAGAGATAGATGAGGTCGATGTCCGAGCTGAAGTTCAACTCGAGGCCACCGAATTTGCCCATGCCGAAGACCACAAAGCCGAGCGGCCGCCGGCGTCCCCCCTCGTCAATCACGGCTTCCCCATATACCGCGCGCAGCTTGGCCCGCGTGTATTCGTACGCCACCTGCACGGCAGCCTCAGCCAAATGGCTGAGGTCGCGCGTCGTTTCTTCCAGGGTCGCCAGCGCCAACAGGTCGCGCGTTCCTATACGGAGATACTCACGATTGCGATAGGCGCGCAGGCCGCGCAAAAAATCCTCTTCCAAGAGATCCACCGCAAGCCGTGCGCGCAACACCGAGAGGTGAGCGTCCACACTTTTGCCCGACGACTGACGATCCTGAAGAAAGGCTTTCTCCCAGTCCCAGCCTTGGCTCACGAGCACGGTCGTCAAATGCTGGCTTGACCCGAGCAGAAATAACAAATCGTGACAGAGTTGCGGATCACCGATGGCCGCGCCACTGCCGAACCCGTACTCCGCCAAACGGCTCAAATGTGCCGCAGCCAAGGCAGGATCAGGGGCTGAAGCGATACCGGCTAAGATTGTCTCCCAGCGGGTACCAAAGGCCTCGCGTAACGGCAGGAGCGGCTGCAAGAGTGTGGGGGAAAAGGGAGTAATGGCTGACATAGAAGTGAGACGAGAGACGGGAGGCTGGAGACTGGCGACAAAGGGAGGAAGATCTTTTTTACCAGTCTCAAGCCTCAAGCCTCAAGCCTCAAGCTGCTTTGGCTGCACTGAGGGTTTGGCACGCCTCCAACAGCCATTTGACGCTCGACATCTCGTCATCAACCAGCGAGCGCAGGAGTTCTTTGCTCTGCTGATCTTCCTTAATCTGCTCAATCACATCGGTGATGGGCTTGAGCACTGCCGCTGGATCCTTGAGACGAGCCGCGATCGATTGAAGTTTCTGCACATCTTTCATTTCCGCCGAGGCATAGAAAGGCAGCTCTTTCTCCCGTCGTTCCGCCGGCACCGTGCACTGCGGAATGCCACCGAGCTCGCGCAGCCGCGCTTCCAGTACCTGGGCATGATAGTTTTCGCGGTGCTGCACCGCGCGCAACCCGCCTTTCACGCAATCGAGATCACTCACCTCGATCCAGCGGTTCAGGTACTCGGAGGCGAAATTCTCGCCGC
Source organism: Binatia bacterium (assembly GCA_041487975.1). Taxonomy (GTDB): domain Bacteria; phylum Desulfobacterota; class Binatia; order Bin18; family Bin18; genus JACQEL01. The sequence goes on from JBGPOI010000330.1 coordinate 5,133, forward strand.
AACGGAACTCATCCAGCAGATGCATGATCATCTCTCGCTCGGTCGCATGGCTCTGGCCGTTGTAGGTATAGCCGTGATGGCCGTTATTGATCTCCTTGATCTGTTCCTCGAACAGCTCGTCAGAGATCAGCCCCTTGCGATACGCCTTCAGCAGTTGCCGCGCTTCGAAGTCTGTGGTCGCCATAAAATCTCTCCTTTCTCAGCCAACTAAAATTGCAGTACTAGTTTGGTGAATACGACAGACACTAAGCGATCGGATGCGAGCTGTCAACGGAGATTGTCCAGAGTTTGGGCAGTTGCCTCTCTTTTCTGCCGCCCTTCTAGGCACTACGTTCGTAGACAACCAACAGGTTGTTGTTTTCTAGACAGTTTTTTGTTAGGAGACGGCGGCACGGGTCTTGCTCAATGCTCGAGGGGGTGGTTGCGGCAAAATCTTAATCTGAAGAATCAGGAGGTAGGAGATGCAGAGGAAGATCAGATGGATCTGGGGAGTAAGCATGATGGTGTGGAGCATGGCGAATGGATACTTTGCCCATGCGCAGGAGACGACTCCGCCCGCGGAAGCTCAGGCGGAAGCCCCGGCGAAACCTTCACCGTGGAGTCCAGTGGAAGCCGCCGGACTGGCCGGGCCGCTGAAATCCTGGGGCCTGGAAATTCACAGCCTGCTGGCGGCTAATTATACCTGGAACTTCAACGAGCCGAACTCGGGCAAGAACGGTCTGCTGTTAATGAACCGCAAACACGATCATTTTGA
>JBGPOI010000331.1:0-5876 GCA_041487975.1 Binatia bacterium
CAACCATTGCAACAACGTGAAAAGAAATGATCTTCCACAAAGTTCGATGCGCGGGCCTACTCCCCCGTGAAGTAGTCTGTATCAATACGTTTGATCTCATAGGAGGCCACAGGGGTCACCCCAATATTGTGGTCGATCATCAGGGTGACGAGTTCTTCTCCGCCGATGAGGACGATCTTGCTCTCAATGGCCGCCGCAAACGCCACCGCCTCTTTGGTGAAAGCAGACGAGGTGAGGAAAATGCCCTTCCGTGCCCGTTGCCCTTGCAAGGCCCCAGCAAATTTCTGCACCTCGGGTCTCCCAACGATGCCTTCCCACCGTTTGGCTTGAATGTAGATGACGTCCAAGCCGAGGCGATCTTCCTTGATGATCCCATCAATGCCGCCATCGCCGCTTTTGCCCACGGCTTGGCCTGCCTCTTGGCGCGACCCGCCATAACCCATCGCCAGCAATAACTCAATGACCAGCCGTTCAAAGAAATCCGGCGAGCACTCCTTGACGCGCGTGAGGAGATCCGTCGCGAGGGTCGTACGCATCTGTTGATAGCCGGACTCGATATATTCTTGTGGGGTCAAGTTGTTGGACGGTTGGCTGTCCTCCACCTGCACGCCGGCTTTGGTTTGACTGCGAAACGCCCGATGCTCAGGAAATTGGTCGAGGAATCGCAGCGTGATGGGGCCTGCATGGCTGTGCAGCACCTCACGGCCACGCTCGGTGAGACGATAGACGCCTCGCCGTGGAGCATCAAGGAGTCCTGCCTGCTTGAAATGGCTCTTCGCCCAGGCAACGCGATTGGTGAAGATCGTTTGCTTGCCACTCGGCAGCAACTGCCCACGTTCCGCCTCGGTGAGCTGCAAGCCCTTGGCCAGCGCATCCATAGTCTCTTGGTTCGCATGCTCTTCGCCGTCGGCAAAGTGCTGGAGGAGAGGCAGCATGAGACTCTGGAAATCTGGAATTGGCATCTTTGTACCTTACTCATGCGGTGATCTGAGTCTAACGCGCGCCGTCACGCGCCGCCGCCCAGACGGGTCCCTTTGGCTTCATTCCAAGCCGCAAGCGGGCAGCGGTCCCGTGCTCGGCTTCGTTAAGCATCGGCCATAATGATCTTGACAAAGAGTTTCCCTATTTCGTTTTGCTGGTATCCTCCGCGTTTCCCTCTCAGCGCTGCACCGCTTCCGAAAAAGACTGTAGCCAAGCCACAATAGGCAAGATGTTGTAAAGCCTCTGTTTCAGGGGCGTAGGAATCAGAAGGGCCGCCATAGAAATCTGCCAAGTCACCCAGATAGGGGATATCAAGTCGATCAATCGCAGCGTTTAACACTTGCATTTGTCGGAACGATAGTTCACCTCTGACGTATGCGCTACAGGCTTTTCCCAACATGTCTGGCTTTCGCATATCGTTGAGGCGTTCAAGGAGAAGAAAAAGATTCTCTCCAACGCGGGCGCGTTCCTGTCCGTCAGCGTCAAGTTTTGCAGCAAAGGTTATTCGCTCCCTTTGCGAGATTTCATCTAACCTTGTCAAAAATCGGTGGACTTTTTTCAAGAACAGAAGGTTGCTGATACTTCGTATGGTGCTGGCTACTTTAACCATCGTCCCTAAAAGGGGAATATCTTTAAGTAACCCCTCCTCCATAAATCGATCAAGAACAATCTCCCCGAGTTCTGCAGCAACATCCGGCAGGGTCGAGTCCTGAATACCCGTCAACGTACTAACTTCAACTGCTTTTTCATCCATAATTCATCTCTGAACTCACCAGATGCCTAACGCCGCCGTCAGGTGCCGCCGCGAGAATGCTGCTTTTCAGTTTAGGCAGAGTCCGAACTGAGCGGCGGTCACGTGCACGGCGATGGTTAGCCCAGCTCCCGGCTACGCGGCCTTCAGTTTGGTTTCTACTTGTACCTCTAGCCCTGCCCGCGCCAACAGATTGATGAGCTTATCAATACTAAACCGACTGATCTCGCCCTTTAGCAGGTTACTGATGCGCGGTTGGGTTTCACCAAAGAACGTCGCTGCTTCCGCCTGCGTCCATCCCCGCTCGTGAATGTACCGCCGTAAATCCAGCATCAAATCGGCCCGTACCTTGAGATTGGCCGCTTCCTCCGCCGCAAATCCCAGATCCTCAAAGACATTGTCACTGCCGCGAATGACCTGGGTTCTTTGCCTTTGGTTGTCGGGACCGGCGAGAGCGTTGCGCCTCTTCGTAGCGTTGCCGGCCAAGGGCGATGTCGTGCTTGGTTGTCTTTTGGGTTTTCTTCTGGAAGGCATAGAGCACATAGACGGCCTCCTGAAACTTGGCGATATAGAACACACGGTATGCCTTGTCGGTCTGAAGGCGAAGTTCATAGGTCCCTGGCCCAACGATGGGCATAGGCTTAAAATCGGTCGGCTCGTCTCCGCGTTGGACGGCGCGCAACTCAAAGCCAGCTCTGCGTCGGGCTTCTGCTGGAAACTGACGAAGGTCATCCCGCGCCGATCCGGTCCAAACGAGCGGCTTGTCCGGCCTCCCGACCATGCCAGATCAGGTATAGGCGGATTTTCAGGAGTCGTCAAGCTTCACTGTGGAAAGGGCAACAAGATTGATTCCCCTGGAGCGGGCTAACGCTGAAGCTCAGCCGCGCGAGCGGAGCGAGCGTGGGGCTGGAGCGCAATGTTAGGCGTCGTTCGGCTGTCGCTTGGACAAGTCCGCTCTGTGCCTTTCGATTACCTGGAGCAGTTCCGCATCTTCGATGTCCCAGAGGGTGCGGTCGGCCATGTCTTCGGCTAAGAAGCCCAGGTTCGCAATCAATTGACCAAACCGCACGCCGGGAGCTAACTCGCAGAGGGCGGCCAGACTGCGAAGGATGTCTTGTTGCATTGGCTCGATCATGGCAGAAGGTCTCCGATCTTTGTAGATTTGCTGTAAGCCCGGCGTAGCTTCCCGATCACCTCCACACGCACCAACGTGCCGGGAGCCAGCTTGGTTATCCGTGTGGCCCGAGTAACTCCATCGTACACGACCAGCACGCCATCGGCCGCCTCGTAGACCCACAGCGGAGGCATCCCGACAACAGATGCCCCGAACTGGGCGATCTGCCTTTGGAGTTTGGCCGGATCAGCACCGGTAGACCGAGAGGGCGGAACCCGCAAGTCGTTGGGATCGACCTCGCGAAAGTCGGGTGGCATGGTAGGTAGTATACTAGGGGCTGCTACCTGTAAAAACCTATTTGCCCCGCCGCTCAACGTCCGCTGCCCACCCGGTTCCTCTCGTGTTTTATGCATCATCGCTCTGCTTGGTGAGCAACGCTGCGCTTTTGTCTACCCTCCTCTACTCGCTCTGAGGGGTTTGCTGTGTCCCCACAATGAACAAATGGAGGGTCAGCTATTCTTTCCTTCCCAAAATTGAGGCAGCGACCGCTTTTGCAAATCCGTCCTCAACATCCTTGATGTCGGTCAATCCGCCGTACAGACCTCCCCATGCAAAAGTTTTACTAACTTCGTATTGCGCTATGCTCTCTTTCGTTTCCCAATTACTCAGAGCCACATCAGCATCGATGTGCATCTGTCCTAGACCCACAAGCATCGCTCTCGCAAACGCATTGCCTTCCTCATATCTCTTGATCATGACAGAAGCATGAAGCGTACTCGGGCCAGAGTTGGTTTGGTTGATTGCCTTAAAACGGTCAGAGGCATCCACCCTGATATTCTGCACGATCAGGTTTAAGATTCGCTCCTTGTCGGAGGATGTTAGGGAGATACCTTGCTTACTCTCGACTTCCACAATCAGGTTAGAAAACTGGACGAGTGACACATCAGCTTTGGGTGGAGTAACCAACCTAGCGGATCCCCGTGTACTGGCGCATCCATTTCCAAGGAGGCTAAGAACCGGCAGCAGCAACAGAAATAAGGATGTTCCTCTGATGCTTTTCATTGCGACCCCCCCTTTCTGTGAGCAAAGTCAGCCTAACGGATCGCCGTTGAGCGACCGGCGGCCACGGACGTTAAGTGGTGACGACCCGTTCGCTCGCCGGTCGGGTGCAGCGGTTTGATACTCAGCCAGGCCTCCCCCGCTGCCCTGTGCGGCGGTATGGTGGCTCAACCCAATATCACCCCCATAAGGAGGAGACCTGGATGAACTTCTATACCCAGCAGCATAAACACTATTGCGGGATCGATCTACATGCGCGGGCGATGTACGTCTGTATTCTCGATCAGAGCGGGACGATTCTGGTCCATAAGAATCTCCCCACAACACTGGAGGCCTTCTTGCGCGTCATCGCCCCCTACCGGGACGATCTTGTCGTCGCCGTGGAGTGCATCTTCACCTGGTATTGGCTGGCGGACCTCTGTGCCCAGGAAGGCATTGCCTTTGTCCTGGGCCATGCGCTCTATATGAAGGCGATCCACGGGGGCAAGGCCAAGAACGATAAGATTGATGCCCACAAGATTGCCGTGTTGCTGCGCGGCGGCATGCTCCCCCAAGCCTATGTCTATCCCGCCGAGATGCGGGCCACGCGCGATCTACTCCGGCGGCGCTGTCACCTCATGCGCAAGCGGGCCGAACTCTTAGCCCACATCCACAATACCAATAGTCAGTACAATCTGCCTGAGATCGGCAAGAAGCTAGCGTATAAAGCCAACAGAGAGGGAGTCGAAGAGCACTTCCCCGATCCCAGCGTATGCAAGACGATCGAAGTGGATGTCTCCCTCATCGATCACTACGACCAATTGCTGGGCGAGGTGGAACTCTACATTACCCGCACGGCCAAGGCGCATGACGTGCAGACGTTCTCCCGCTTACAATCGGTCCCCGGCATTGGCCAGATTCTGGCCTTGGTCATTCTGTATGAGATTCAGGACATCGCGCGCTTCCCCCGCGTGCAGGATTTCGTCTCGTACTGCCGCCTCGTCAAATGCGCCAAGGAGTCAGCGGGTAAACGGTTGGGCACCTCAGGCAAGAAGATCGGCAACGTCCATCTGCGCTGGGCCTTTGCGGAAGCCGCCGTCCTCTTCTTGCGCCACAATCAGCCGGGGAAGGAGTATTTTACAAAACTGGAACGCAAACACGGCAAAGCCAAGGCGCTGACCGTACTCGCCCATAAACTGGCGCGCGCCGTGTACTACATGCTTTCGCGGGAACAAGCGTTTGATTTGTCGCGCTTTGTCACCGCGTAACCGCTGAGGGGAGGAACGGAGCCTGCGGTCTAACTGGCCCACGAGGGGTAGAGCCTGTGTGATGCTTCTTCATTATATGCAGCACTGACTGCGACGAAACATCTGGACACAAGGCCCGGAGCCCCACCGTTTGATTGGACTGTTTCTCCCGCTCACCTTTTTGGTGAGCCGTCACCACGTGCTCAGTGGCTGCCCCTCCTCCGAGTCTGACACTAACTAGGAGTGTCTTTGGACACAACCCGCTGGCTTTGACTGGACCGGGACGAGGGCACAGAAGAGTTTCTCGGGCGTGGTACCCGCGGGTGCCGCTGTTCTCGACAAAGCAGAAAACGAGAACATTGACCCTCCATAGGTGTTTGGTGCAGCCTACGTGCTGTGACCAGCAACGGAAATTAAGTCAGCCCCAAACGCTTGGCTGCGACGGTTCCCCGTTTGTTTCGCGGACGACCACCCCGCGCCCCCGCGCGCTGCATCTGTCTGCCCTCTTGCCACCGGAGGCCTGCTCCGAAAATAGCCCGCTTAGGCGGCTGCCGTTGCCTCGGCAATGGTGACTGTTACCCCTAGCCCTTCCAGGCGCTCCACCAGCCGCCGTCGTTGCCGCTCGACATGCTGGCGGTCCACGTAGTCCGTGCCCAGCTCCGTATAGGCGACCCGCCGACTCAGCAGGTAATAGCTGATCACCAACAGGCGGTGAGCAACTGCCCCCAAGGCCTTTTGCTTAGGC
>JBGPOI010000332.1:0-5851 GCA_041487975.1 Binatia bacterium
AGCTGGCTACCTTTCGGCTGGCGCGCTTCCGCCTGCGGCTGAAGGCAAAAGAGACGCTCCATTTGCCCCCCTACAAAGGCTCTGCCTTGCGCGGCGGCTTTGGCCAGGTGTTCCGGCAGATTGCTTGCCTCGGAGCCAACCGTGGCTTTGGCGAGTGTTTGCTCGGCGAACGCTGTCCGTATCACTACATCTTCGAGACCCCGCCTCCGACCGGCAGTGTGGTGCTGGATAAAGGTAACCGTTCACGGCCCGGATAATGATACCTAATGAAGGTAGCAATCAAAAAACCCGGGAAAATCGGGACTTCACAGCCAGAGAGGCGCTTGTAGGATACATTTCCACCCTGCGGACGCCCTCTTTTTGTTTTCCCCTCATTCGGGAGAGGCCATTTTTCGCGGGTTTTATAGCTTGTCCACCCCGTGAACGGTTACGGATAAAGTGCCGACAGCCCCCCAGCCTTTCGTGCTGGAGCCACCTCTGGAGACGAAACGGGTCTACGAGCCAGGAGAAGAGCTAGTCTTCCATCTTGTCCTCATCGGCAAAGCGCTCGATTACCTCCCCTACTTTATCTATGCGTTTGATGAGTTGGGCCGTGTCGGCCTGGGCAGAGGAAAGGGCAAATATACGCTGGAGGCGGTTGCTTGGTTGGACGAGGCTGGCACAGCCGTTCCCGTATACGACGGCGGCAGAAAGATCCTCACCGATTCCTTCCATGCTCTGTCTCTGTCTCAACTCCCTGTCCCCTCTCCTTCTCTGCCTCAGCTCTCTGTCTCTTTCCTCACCCCCACACGCCTCAAGTTCGAGAACCAACTCACCACGGACTGTGAGTTTCACGTCTTCTTCCGTAATCTCGTACGTCGTATCGCCCTGCTCGACTATTTCCACTGTGGCGGGGAGTTCCCGCCCGGGCGGCGAGAGTTCGTCGAGCGGGCTAGAGCAGTCGAGACGGTCACGAGCGATCTGCGTTGGGTGGATTGGGAACGATATTCCAACCGCCAACAGACACGCATGCGCCTGGGCGGGTTTGTCGGATAAGTGACGTATCATGGAGATTTTACGGAGTTTTTCCCCTATCTGGTCTCGGGCACGTATACGCACGTGGGCAAGGGGGCGACGTTTGGGTTGGGAGCATATCGGGTTGAAGGAATAGGCGGCTGAATCGCGCTGAAGGAATGAGTAAGCAACCTGCTATGTATTCCAGGCAACCCATAAGTCACGTTCGAACTCATCTTACGATGCTCTCTCGTCTTGCAAGATGGAGTTGGCTTGTAGGGTTTCTGCTGCTTTGGCTAACTTTCACTGGATGCCAACAGAAAACGGAAGTACCACCTAGCACACAGGACATCACCTATACGGGCGCGGGCCAGGACATCCAGGTTGCCCCTTGGGAATCTGAACTCCCTACTGACATTATCCTGGTCATTGACCAGTCTGGGAGTATGAGCAAAGGCAAGCATCCGACCGACCCAACAGGGTTGCGGGTGCAAGGCAGTCTGGCGTTCCTGGAGTTCGTGGCCGGACGCGCTCACGCAAACCTGGTCCATCGCTTTGGCGTAGTCAATTTCGGCAGTGATGCGCCGCGCAAGTATGCGGTTCCGCTGACCTCGATCGCCTCCTTGGAGGACCCCTCCCTCCAGCAAATCAGGCCGCAGTTGACCCCCTTGGGTCTGGGGGACACCAGTTTCATCAGCGCACTACGCTTAGCAACGCAATTGCTACGTGAAGGAGGCTCGTTCGCAGAGCAGCGCAATCGAGCGCTTGTGCTGTTCACTGATGGAGAGCCCGACGACCCCCGGAAGTTACCACTTCAGCGGTATTTCGCCGAATTGCAGGCATTTATCGAACAAGAGGTGAAGCCACAGCAGGTGGACCTTTTCATCGTCGGCATTGACGCGGTAGGCAAGCAGTGGAGCGCCACGATCCCGTCCTGGCGACAATTAGTTGGGGAGACGCAGGTCTTCACGACGCCAACGATGAGCGCGTTAAAGGATCAGTTTAACCGTATTGTCCAGCACATCTGGCATCTACCAGAAGTTGAACCAGTGGTCGTCTCGTCCCAGAGCCCGGTCGAGTTTGCCGTGGAGCCCTACTTAGCGGCGGTCGAATTTCACCTCTTCCCCAGCTCTGCGGGACTCTCTTTGCGCATCCTCCGTCCGGACGGGAAAGTGGTAAAACCAGGAGACGATCCAGATACCCCGCCGGTGCAGCACCTCAGCACCTCCGACCGTATTGTTGTGCACGAGCCGGAACCAGGACGTTGGCGGTATGAGGTCGTTGGTGGTGCCGGCAAGGTTGAGGTGCTGCGTAACCCAATCCCGCTCAGGATGCAGTTGGTCAGCCCTTCCCAGGTGCACCCCCAGGGAAAGCCCATGCGGTTGATAGCTGAGTTCAAGCGCACGGATGGAAAACCGGTGAAGCCCCATCCTGACTACCCTCTTGGACTTGCGGCTGACGTCGTGCCCCCTAGCGGCCAGCGCATTCCCGTCAAGTTCTCATTGGAAAGCGGGCAGGGCGGCATCTTTACCGGTGAACCTGACATCGAGGACACGACGACCCCCGGCGAGTATCACATCACGCTGAAGGTGAGCGGGGGCGGCCAATACCAGAGCAAGCAACCAGCAGTTATCCAGGTAAAGCCTGTGCCCTATCTAATAGTGCAACAGCCTACTGAAGGCGTTCCCGTCATCCCTGCTTCGACTCTCGATGTGCGCGTGCAACTCCGGCAAGGCGGCCAACCACTACGCGCGCAAGATGCCTTTGCCAATCACCCCGACCATCTCGTTATGGCCCAAGTAACTCAGACGCCTGGCGGGAAGCGTGGGGACGCGGTGTGGCTTGACCAGGTGAAGGAAGCCAACGCCATCGGACAGTTTGTAAAAAAGCTACCACTGTCTGAGGCGGCGGAAGGGACCTATACCCTCGCGGTGAAGCTGGCCCCTGAAGAAGAGGCCAAGCTGGCAGTGGCTGACCAGACGGTAGTTGGGTTTATGCTGCGAAAAGCGCCCAAACCGTTGTGGGTGCGGGTGGTGAGAGGACTACTCATCGGCGTCCCAGTCCTGACGCTCATCGCCTGGCGGGTCCGGCGTCGCTATGTGGCACGCTTGCGACTTCCCTTCTATTACTGGGTGGAGGATCAGCCGACGTGGCGAGTAATCGTATTGACACGGGCGAACGACGCACAGGACCTGCCGGACGTACCGCTCAGAATTACGCGGATTGGCAAGGAGCAAACGGTCCGAGCCGAGCCCGCAACAAGAGCAAAGCTCCTAACCGGAGATGGCCGAGAGATTTCGTCCTGGGAAATGCAGGGAGGTGGGCGCCTATTGGTGCAAATAGCCGCCGGCTCGACAAAAGCGGTGAATTTTGCTTTCGTTAATCCGCCGCCTCGTCCGGAACCGTCTGAACGCCCCACAGACAGTGACGAGGACAGCAGGGAAGCGCCAACGCGTGAAGACGGAGTTGATTGGGGGTTTGGCAAGACCGTCAAGTAAGGAGGTAAGCTCTCATGCCGATGGTTGAACGTGAAATTCAGCAGGTGAACCTCCAGCGAGCCTTAATCATTGGACTCGGGGGATGCGGCGCTGAAGTGATCAGACGGGTGCGGCGCCTGTTGATTGACCGTTTCAGACGCTTTGAAAATATTCCCATCGTACGGTTCCTCTACATCGATACCGACCCCACTTGGCTCCGCGACATGGTGTCCACCATTGAGGAGGATATTCGCCTGCCGGACTCAGAGCGATTTGACGCCCAATTTCCGGATGCGACGGGGTTATATCGCGGCATTAGAGAGGGCTATTACCCCCACTATTCCTGGTTCTCCATTGAGAAGCTGGATCCTCACAAGAGTGTCACTCATGGTGCGGGAACCATTCGCCAACTGGGACGGCTTTGTTTCTGGCATCACGCGGCGAAAATCCGCGAAAAGATGGAAAGGCTGGTAGGAGAGCTGAATCACGATGTCAACGCCCAGTTCATGCAGAACACCTATAACATCGCGGTGGACCCTGGTGTGAATATTCACGTCATCGCGGGGCTAGCGGGCGGGACCGGGTCTGGGATGTTTATGGATGTTGCCTATATGGCACGCCGGGTTCTCCAGACCCTGGGGGTTGCCGGGACTCACCAGTTCGTGGGCTATCTCGTCCTGCCTGGCGCATTTCGCGACCTGACTGGCGCCAACGCGCTCCCTAACGGCTACGCGGCGCTCAAAGAACTGAATTACCACAGCTACATGTACGCCCCTGACCGCGAGCTTGCGGCTATCTTTGGCAGGCCAGAGTGGGATGCGCACTATACCGGGGATGAGATTAACCGGGTGCGGTTTGCCGGTCAGGCCCCTTTTGACTATTGCTACTTATTGGACGAGCGCAACCCCCATGTACAGTTACACCGTCAGCATATTTTCGCCATGGTTGCGCGGTCCCTATTCCATGAGTTCACTCTCTCCTTCGCCGCCTTTAAGCGCTCGCTGCGCGCTAATATCCGGAACCGAATCGTAGACAACGATAGGCGGGATTGTCCACGCGGGTTTATGAGCTTTGGGCAGTCGGCGGTGCTTCTGCCGCGCGAGGAAATCCAGCGGGTACTGAGCCATCAGTTGGCGCTCCGGGCCGTGCAACAGTGGATTGATCGAGCCACGAAGCCTATCGACATCTTCACTGAGGCGCCAGAGATCACCAACGTTGCCGAGGCTTCTGGGGCAGCCATCGATTCCATCAAGAGCCAGGTGCAGGAGGAACAAACTATCAGTGCTGTTCGCTCTTTCCTGATTCGCGAGTTGATCCCCGGGGTGGGGCTCCGCGCCAGGGAGGTGTTGGATGCTATCCTTGCGGAAGCGCAGGAGCGTCTGATCGACGTGCCCTACAGCCGACGGGAGGCCGAGAAGCAACGGTGGATTGCCGAGCGATGGGACTACGACAGATTTACCGGTGGGGTTAGTGACGCCTGGCGGCGCTGGAAGGCAGACTTCAATGACGAAGGCCCTGAACCGATGAAATGGGGCGAGCAGATGAAGCGTCTCGTAGCCAATCGTGAGCGGGCAGAGAAAGAGTATCGTCGCAGGCTGCATGAGCGAATCCTTACCATGTTTGAGGATACGGAAAAATACGGCCCGACGTGGGCGTTGGGCGCAGCACAACAGCTACGCCCCGCCCTAGAAGCCCTCAAGCAGCAGTTTCTCAAGGAGGCCAATGATCCTGTCGCTATCGCCAATCTGCTTGGGGATGTCTACCTGATTAATGCCACAGCAGGAAAGCAGGGCCCCTCGTTGTCGGCGATTATCGAGCAGCGCATCGGCAAGGAATTTGATGAATTGGATAAAGCCGTTCAGCGCTGGATCCCGATCAGCAAGCGCGACCGTGTGGAGCAGGAGAGCTACGAGTATCTCACCTGGTGTGCCCATTGGTGCCGCGCGCGGGTGGAAGAGCGGACCCGCCGATTGGCCAGTGAGTTAGCCGAGAGCCTTAGCACAGCCCTCTCGGCTGTCGAGCGCGAACTGCTAGAGTACGCTAGCCTCCTGGCTCGTCTGCAGATCGAATTGCTGCAACACGCGCGCGAGTGGAGTCAGAAAGCGGCGCGCACGGAAAATATCGGCCAGTTGCTGTACGACCCCAATTTGCTGAGGGCCGTGGAGACGAAAATTGCGGAGCGGCAGGGCGACCAATATGACGCCGCGGCGGTGGCGCAGAAAGCCCTCAAGCGCCTGGGCAAGACCTTGCGCGAATTGCGTCAGGACGAGGTGCCCCAACTCTTGCGCGCATTGCTTGAGGAGGCCAAGACGGCGATTGGGGACCTGGATGAGCAGATGCTACAGGACACCCGCTTTGCCGCCCATGATTTGGTCTCGGCG
>JBGPOI010000333.1:0-5850 GCA_041487975.1 Binatia bacterium
CGCAGAATAGCCAACCTTTGAGACTCAATTTGCTCATTGACGGCGTTACGCGAGAAGACCTGCCCATTCTCTGCTGCAGTCCCCGTCAGGATGTTGCCAGTAAAGTCCAGGGTGCTCCGCCGAACACCGGGTTTGCTCTTTTGTTTAGCTACGGCTTGCTCACCCCTGGCCCACACACGATCGGTGTACTAGCTAAAGCCGACGGCGAAGCCAACAACAAAGTCGTGGAGTATCCGGTGACGAACGTTAAGCCTGGGGCGCAGAGTTCGGACCCTTCTCCGCTCTTTTTCGGCTTTTTGGATCAGCTCAGTGCCAACGGGGCGAGGACCGGATTGGATGGTGAGGAACTTATCATCGCCCCGGTAACGGTTGTGGACATTACCGCGGGGGGAACCCGGAAATCGACCTTGCGGTTGCTGTGGACAAGTAATTCCCAGACCTTCGGGATCATCGCGGCTGCTTCAGGCTCGAGTTTCGACGGAGTGCAGACAATCTTCAATAACCATTGTGCTACGGCGCAGTGCCACGACCATACAACCATAGCGGGAACGTTAGACCTTTCAGCGGGGAGAGCTTTCCGGAGGACCGTTGCCGTCAGGAGCGATCAAGACCCAGAAGGACGTTTCCGCGTGAGCCCAGGAAAAGCGTTTGCGAGCTACCTCTATCTGAAGATCCAGAAGGTTATTCCGAGCGGAACTTCGATAGGAGGGATGAAAATGCCACCAGTCTGTGATAGCAACCCGGGCGAGTGCCTGTCAGCCGACGACACACAAACCATCGCAGGCTGGATCGATGAAGGAGCTCCGCCACCGCAGCAATGATGACACTCTGGTTCGTATGAGAGAAAAGGGTGGAGAGACGCCCTTCTCTGGCGTCTCTCCTGCCCTTCGTTTCCAGCCCCGCCGCTCGAGCGGCTGAGCATTCTATCTCCTACCTTATTGGAAAACCTCATCTTTTTCTTTATTGGGCGGGAGCGGGCGCCTGCTCCTTCAGTTTGCTTCCTCGTTTACTCCCTGGCGGGAATGTGGTAACACTGGCCAGGACTTCTCTGCTGGGAGGAGAGCGCCATGTCCGGCCATTCTAAATGGAGCACGATCAAGCACAAGAAAGCCCTCAAAGACGCCCGTCGGGGCAAGATGTTTACGAAATTGATCAAAGACCTCACCATCGCCGCCCGTATCGGTGGCAGCGACCTGAGCTCGAATCCCCGCCTGCGTACCGCGCTGGCTGCGGCTAAGGCCGCGAGCATGCCTAATGACACGATTGATCGAGCGATCAAGAAGGGCGCGGGGGAGTTGGAAGGGGTGACGTATGAGGAAATCGTGTATGAAGGGCACGGCCCCGGCGGGGTCGCTATCATGCTACAGGTTCTGACCGACAACAAGAACCGCACGGTCTCTGAGATCCGTCATTTCTTTACCAAGCACGGCGGTAATCTGGGCTCTCCGAATTCGGTGGCCTGGATGTTTACCAAGAAGGGCATCATTACCCTCGATAAAGGGCAAGTCGATGAGGACCGCCTGATGGAACTTGCCCTTGACGCCGGCGCCGAAGATGTCACGGTGGGAGACGAATTGTTTGAGGTCGTGACCCCGCCTGAAGACCTCGAGGCGGTACGAGAGGCCCTGGAAAAAGCCGGTCTGGCTTTGGCTTCTGCCGAGGTCACTATGGTCCCGCAAAATACCGTGACCCTGTCCGGCAAAGAGGCCGAGCAGACTCTCAAGCTGCTTGATTCCTTGCAGGAGCACGACGACGTACAGAGCGTTTCCGCCAATTTTGACATCGCTCAGGAGGAGATGGAGCGCCTCAGCGCTGCATGAGAAAACGTGCAATCGTGGGCGCACAACTTTCTGTCTCTTCTCTTCGTGTCCTTGGTGTCGATCCGGGGACCATCCGCACGGGTTGGGGAGTAATCGAACGGAGGGGGCGAGCGTTGGAATTTCGTGCCGCCGGGGTTATCTCCACCGGGGGATTCCACTCTTTGCCGGAGCGGTTGCGAGTTATTTACACCGGCCTGGTTGCCGTGATTGACGACTGGGTTCCCCACGTGCTCAGTCTGGAAAAAGCCTTTCTCGCCTACAACGTCCAGAGCGCCTTTCGTTTAGGCGAAGCGCGTGGTGTCGCACTCCTGGCCGCCGCGCAGGCGGGCCTGCGTATCGCCGAGTACAACCCCACCGAGATCAAGACTGCCGTGGTCGGTTATGGCCGGGCGGAAAAAAGCCAGGTGCAAAAGGCGGTCTTTGCCCTCCTCGGGGGCGGCGAAGTACCGGCGGCGCTGGGACTGCCGGTGAGTCAAGACGCGACCGACGCCCTGGCCGCGGCTCTCTGCCACCTCAATACCTCGCGACTGTCAGAGCGGCTACAAGAAGGAGGAGACAGGGCAAAGGTGATGGGACACGGAGGGCACGGGCAGCGGCGCTCGTTGCGGAACGTTCTCACAAAAAGTAAAGTTGACCAACTCCTAGCCTTGGCGAGGGATCGCGGCAAGGCGTGAATTGCCGCGACTGTGACTAACCGCTGACGGTTGATTGCTGGCCGCTTGCTATCATGATCGCCCATCTCACCGGCCTTCTGGAGGAGAAAACTCCCGACCAATTGGTGGTTGACGTTCATGGCGTCGGCTATCAAGTGTTTGTTTCGCTGCAAACTTTCTACCGCTTACCTCCCCTGCACGAGCGGGTCAATCTGCACGTGCACACGCATCTGCGAGAGGATGCCTTGCAGCTTTACGGGTTTCTGGAAGAAAAAGAAAAAACGACGTTTCTCCTGCTCAAAGGTGTGACCGGTATCGGTCCGCGGCTAGCTCTCAATATTCTCTCCGGTATTCCGGTGGACGAGTTGGAAGGAGCCTTGCGGGCGAGCGACGTCACGCGTCTGGTCGCCGTGCCCGGGGTGGGCAAGAAAACCGCGGAACGTCTGGTCGTCGAACTACGGGAAAAGGTTGGCGCGATCGAGAATGGGCATGCCGGCGTACCCGGGGAACCGACCCCGCTTTCTGCTGAAGCGGTCTCGGCCCTGGTTAATCTGGGCTATCGTCGGGCTGAAGCTGAAAAAGCCGTGCGGGATGTGTTGCGGCGCGGCATCACTGTCATTGCCGACCTGATCCGCGAAGCGCTGCGGAGTTTGAGCACATGAGCCGCAAGAAAAAGCTTTCGCTCGATGACAGCGAGAGACTCGACCCTACACTGTCCGCCGTACCGGAGGCGGCGGAAGACTTGCCCGAGGAACACCACTTCGACGGGTCCCTGCGTCCGCGCGACTTGGACGATTACATCGGCCAGGAGGGAGTGAAACAGAACCTGCGTATTGCCATCGAGGCGGCTAAACAGCGGGGTGATGTGCTCGATCACTTGTTGTTCTGCGGCCCTCCGGGATTAGGCAAGACTTCTCTGGCGTATATTATTGCCCGCGAGATGGGAGTAGAGATTCGCGCGACCACCGGTCCGGTGATCGAGCGGCCCGGCGACTTGGCCGCCATCCTCACCAACCTGGAAGCCGGCGATGTCTTCTTCATCGATGAAATCCACCGCTTGAACCACGTGGTGGAAGAATTCCTCTATCCCGCTATGGAAGATTTCCAACTCGATCTCGTTGTCGGCCAGGGACCGTCGGCACGCACGATCAAGCTCGATTTGAAGCGCTTTACCCTGGTGGGCGCCACCACCCGACAAGGACTGCTCACCTCCCCCTTGCGCGACCGTTTCGGCTCGACATTTCGCTTGGATTTCTACCAGGTGGCTGAACTGGAACGGATCATCCGCCGCTCCGCCAAGATCTTGCAAATAGAGGTTGACGCCAGCGGCACGGAAGAGATCGCCCGACGTTCGCGTGGGACTCCGCGTATAGCTAACCGGCTGTTACGGCGAGTGCGCGACTTTGCCCAGGTCAAAGCTGTACCGGTAGTGACGCGCGAGATCGCGCGTACGGCCTTGGCGCTTCTGGAGGTGGATGAGGCCGGCTTCGACAAGATGGATCGCGCCATTTTACTCTCGATCATCGAGAAATTTAATGGCGGGCCGGTCGGTGTCGAAACCATCGCCGCCGCCATCGGCGAAGAAAAAAGTACCATCGAGGACGTGTACGAACCCTATCTGCTCCAGGAAGGGTTTCTCCAGCGCACTCCCCGCGGGCGGATGGCGACGCTGCAAGCGTATCGGCACTTCGGCATTACCCGACCTGGCGGTGGCGGTCAGGGCGAATTGTTCTAAAGAGAGCGTGACAGTGGCAGAACTAGGCAAGACGTTGATCCTGTTCGGCGGACTGATGCTGCTCGTTGGCGTGCTGCTGACCCTGAGCGGAAAAGTTCCGTGGCTCGGACACCTGCCCGGCGACATCTTCATTCAGCGCGGCCCCTTCTCCTTCTATTTTCCGCTGGCGACCTGCTTGCTGGTCAGCGCACTCTTATCGCTGCTGTTTTTCCTCCTGCGTCGTTAGGAGAGGAGTAGCATGGAAAATCGCAAGCATACCGACTCGCCCGGAGAGCACCGGCGCCGCCAACGCTGGGAAGGCGCGATCATCCTGGCCACCGCCTTGGGGGTCTTTTTGTTCGCCTCTCTGCAGGCGCGCCTCCCACAATTGAATGACAGCCATAACCTGGCAAACAACGTCATCTTCGTTCTCCTCATTGACCTCAACATCATTCTGTTGGTGCTGCTGATTTTCCTGGTTGGGCGAAACCTGATTAAGCTCTTCTACGAACGTCAGCGTAAGCTTCTCGGCTCACACCTGCGTTTTCGCCTGGTGCTCGCCTTTGTCGCCATCTCGCTCTTTCCCGCCATCCTGCTCTTTTTCATTGGCGTGGGCTTTATGACCAGGTCGATTGAAAATTGGTTTACCGTTCAAGTCGAGGGCGCTCTGGAAGGTTCACTCGAAGCGGTGAATGCGTTCTACAATCATTTGGGTGACGAGGCGCTGTTTTATGGCCGGCAACTTGCCGTGGAGGTCGCCGAGGATGGACTCCTCGAAAAGCGGCGACAAAAAACGCTGCAGGATCTGGCCGCGGACAAACAGCAAAAATTAAATCTCGGACGAGTGGAGGTCTTCTCCAGTGCGCGTGATCTGGTGGGCAGCGCCGCGCAGGCTGGCATGCCCACGCATGAGTGCAGTAGCCCCACCACCACTCTCCTCGAACGGGTATTGCGCAATGAGGAAGTCCGCGAGGTACGGCCGGTGGGTGAGGCGGAGGTGGTGTGTGGCGGAGTTCCCATCATCTTCCATGACCATGTCGTCGGCGCGGTGGTAGTCGAGTACTTTGTGCCGCAGAGCATCGCCCAGCAAAGTGCGCAGGTAACCAACGCGTTTCGCGAGTATCGCTACCTCAAGGTCCTCAAACAGCCGATCAAGAACAACTACGCCATGACCATGGCGCTGGTCACCCTGGTGGCGGTGTTCTCCGCGATCTGGATCGGGCTGTTCCTGGCGAAAAAAATCACCGTGCCCCTGCAACAACTCGCCGCCGGCACGCGTGAAGTGGCGCAAGGCCATTGGACCCACCGGATCGCCGGTGAGGGTGAGGACGAGGTTGGAACTCTGGTTGCCGCGTTCAACCGCATGACCGCGGAGTTACAGCAGAGCCATCAGGAACTCGAGGCGCGCCGACGCTACATGGAAATTCTGCTCGCCAATATCAACGCTGGCGTGGTTTCACTCGATCGTTATGGATTGCTCACCACGGTCAACCGCGCGGCTGAGCACCTGCTCGGCATCCGTGCAGAGGAGGTGGGAGAGCACGACTATCGCGAGGTTTTTGCCGCGCCGGAGTTTAACGAAGTGAGACGGGTGGTGCGCGACCTCCTGCCGCTGCAGCCGCGTAGCTACGAGGAGGAGATCAGAGGAAGCCAGGGCCAGTTC
>JBGPOI010000334.1:0-5802 GCA_041487975.1 Binatia bacterium
AACAGGACCGAGCGCGCTCCCAAAGCTTTCAGAGAAGTATTCCTTCCCCCAAAACTACGGTGCGCGCACGTTCCGCCTCATGTCAACTTTGCCGCAGTTGCCAAATCACCGCCACTCAGGCAAAAAGGAAACTCAGCTAACCCGCAAAGGAGGAGAGCAGTATGGTAACGCTTACCGCCAAGCTCACAGTCAAAGCTGGCACGGAACAGCAGTTCGAGAACACTATGAAAGGCGTGGTGCCCAAGGTCCGAGAGGAACCCGGGAACCGGGCCTACGCCATGTGCCGATCTAAGAAAGACCCACGCGTCTTCATGTTCTATGAAGAGTATGTAGACGATGCCGCCTTCGCTGCGCATCGTAAGCACCTGGGCGAACTGGGCGTGAACCTCGCCGCACTGCTCGATGGCGCACCCGAGTTGGAGTTCTACGACAAGATCGCTTCTTAACAGGCTGCTGAAGCTGCGCCGTTCACCCCCTTCGACTGGGCTCAGGACAGGCTTCGACAAGCTCAGGGCGAACGGTTACCAAGCGGGAAAGGGCGTAGCATGCTACGCCCCTACTCATTCTATCTCCCGTGATCGCCCGCGAACATTTCTTTATTCTCACCGCTCTTGTTGTCCTCTCTGGTCTGGCTTGGGCCGGGACGGTCTATCAAGCCGGCAGCATGGGGCTGGGCATGTTCACGTGCAGCATGACTATGGGGACGCCCTTCTCGCTGAGTAATGGCTTGCTCTACATCGTGCTGTGGGGCGTGATGATGGTCGCGATGATGCTGCCGGCCATGACCCCGATCGTCGGGCTCTTCCAGACCATCGCCCGGCGGAAGCGAGAGCAAGGCTTGCCCTTTACGCCTGTCTGGGTGTTTGTCGCGGGCTATGTGACCCTCTGGACCCTCACTGGCGGTATCGGTTACGCCGCAGACCTTGCGATCCAGTCCTTGCCTGGCGTGTTCCCCGCCTTGCAAGCACATGGCACGACGATCGGTGGGCTGACATTGGTGGTCGCCGGCATATATCAACTGACCCCGCTCAAATATCTCTGCTTGTCACAGTGCCGCTCGCCGATGGGATTCCTGCTCACCAGTTGGCGCGATGGGACCGCGGGGGCCTTCCGTATGGGGCTGCACCACGGTGCCTATTGTCTGGGCTGTTGCTGGAGCTTGATGGTCGTGCTGTTCGTGGTTGGCACGATGAACCTGGTGTGGATGGGTATTCTGTCGATCGTCATCTTCGTGGAGAAGATCGTGCCCCACGGAGCAGAGATAGGAAAAGCTACGGGGGTAGCGCTGATAGTGCTCGGGCTGGCGGTGGGCATGGGGGCATTGGGTTCTCTCTGACCGTCACTTCTCTCAGTGAACGGTGAGATCGTGCCCTGCCCACGACCTGCGAAACGGGCGAGAGATCAGTTTGGTTAGGAGGGCTGACCCGAGCCGGGCAGGAACACCATAAAAGAGGTTCCTTGTCCGGGGGTGCTTCTTACTTCTATCCAGCCGCTATGGGCCTCAACCAGCGCCTTGACGATAGAGAGCCCAAGCCCCGTTCCTGCTTGGAGGCTGGAGCTACTGGCCTGGCGATATTTCTCAAAAATGGTGGTCACCTCTTCAGCGGCAAGCCCTGGTCCGGTGTCCGCCACCGCCACGACGACCATTTCATCTCTTTGTCTTGCAGAACTGATAGTGATTCGCCCCAGTTCTGGAGTGAACTTGAGCGCATTATGGAGCAGATTGGCAAAGATCCGCTCCAAGGCAAGAGCATCTCCCTCAACAGCAGGGAGTTCCTCTTGCAGATGGAACTCCAAGGTAATGTGCCGACGGTGGCTTTCGCCCTCATACTGCTGCCCCACTCGACGCAGCAGGTCATTCACCGCGAGAGGCTGCTTTCCAAGAGTGAGGCGCCCTGCTTCAATCCGCGAGAGTTCCAGATAGTTGATGACCAGGGAACGAACTGTGATGACATTGCTCTGGAGGCGCAGGAGGATTTCTTCTTCCTCTTCCTCCTCGGTGCTTTTTTCCTTGACTTTATCGAGCAGCAGGGCAGTATAGCCGAGAATGTTGCCCAGAGGGTTCTTGATGTCATGGGCCAGCATGGCGAGAAACTCGGCCCGCTGCCGCTCCAACTCTTTCCTGGCGGAAATGTCGCGCGCAGTGCCCCACACCGCTACGACTCTGCCACCCTGAAGCTGAGGTGTCACGAGGAATTCCCCCACCAGGTATTTTCCTGACCGTGAGAGCACGCGCAATTCCAGCATCGGCGGAGTGTCACCCTGCAAGACGCGCTGGAAGGTTTCCAGGGCCACGGGAAAATCCTCGGGATGAAGAATCGGGGCGAAGGGTTTGCCAATCCACTCAGGACGTAACCAGCCGGTGATAGTTTCAAACGCGGGATTCAGCGAGGCGATCGTGCCATCGGGCGAAAGGGTGTAGATGGCGTCCTGTGAGCTGTCCACCAGACTACGATAGCGTTCTTCCGACTGACGCAACGCTTCCTCGACTCGCTGCTGTTCGGCTGAGAGCGCTTCACACTCAGCGACCCGTTGGCGTAGGGTTGCCAATTCTTCTCTGAGCTGCTGTTGGGTTTTGTCCTGCTCTTCCATCGTCCACTCCCGCGAATTGTGCTAAAGCTATCAGCAAAGGCGCCGGTCTCTTGAGAACTCTAGCAGGACGCGCGCAAATTGTGTAGAAAAAGTTCAGACCGTAGTAGCGAAGAAAAAGGGAAAATACGAAATGCGTATTGCACTAGACCCTTGGGGAGGTGACTATGGTAGCCAAATTGCAACTTCGCATGAGGTGGACAGCGAAGACCCGTCGGTTCAGGCTCTCGAAGATCCGGTCGAGGAATGTCCCTGGGCTCCGATCCCGCCACGTCCAGCCACGCTGCCGCCAATGGTCGCGGTGGTCGATGGCGTGATGCGCACCGACGCTCCGGCGATGGTGACGGAGGGAGAGCGGCGTGCGCTCGCGGTGTTTGGCTCCTATGCCACCGGCGCGGTGGTCATCAACTCACAGGTCCAGATCACCCGAGACCCAGTCGTGCGACTCTTTATTGCTGGGAGTAATTGGCCCGAACCTGCTGACGTGCCTGTGATCGCAGGGAGCGGCGCCTCACTGTGCTACCAGGGCTTGAGCTCGAATGCCGATACCTATGACAAGCTCCGGGAAGACCTGACGAAAGAGATGCGCAGGTCAGAAGCACGGGTAGCGGAAGCGTTGTCCGCGGAAGAGAGCCTGATCTTGGCAGATGGCAACCTCACGTTTATTAGCGGCAGTTCTTCCGTCGTCGGCGTAATCAAGACAATCCATAAGATGTACCTCGCTCCCAAGAGGGCGGCGATTCTGGAACGGTTGCAGCCAGGCGATCGCACTCCGCTCTTTCGCATTGTCAGCGGGCGCAAAAACGATGGGTATAGTGTTCTTACCTGCTATTTGCGCTTAGCCCGACCCCAGCCCATCGAACTCCCCTTTGCCGGGCTTGTCCGTCTTGAGGTGAAAGCCTCTTTAAAGGAGAAGGCAGTGGACCTCCTGGAACAAGCCGCGGTGAAAGTGTTTGCCTTAGCCTCGCACGCCCCCAAGGATCCTCGGGCTCCGCAGAACCTGATTCCCGTCGGTGGCCTGGAACGGCAACTGCGTCATAGGCTAGGGGATCCACAGTTGGTGCTGCGAGGAATCAAACAGAAACTACGCGAACTACACGCCATGCTAGAATAGGCTGAGACTACAGTGTTGGCGCGTGTGTCGGAGGAAGAATGGGAAAAGTCATCGGCACCCAGGATGCCACTCCACTAGATTTCTGGGTGTTGTTGGATAAGGGCGAAGCGGTACAGATGGATGAAGCCGTCGTGGTCGAGGCCGATTCTCCGATTGGTCCGCTCAAATTGTTCGGCATGATAGACGTCATCCGCGCCAGGCATCAAGGGTCAACCTTCGATTCCGACGTGGTGGAAGCTGATCGCGGCCTGCCGGTCGAGCTGTCGATTGCCGCGCATGTGAAGGTGACGCGACTCGATCCCGAGTACTACTATCCACCCTTACCTGGCAATCTAGTGCGGGTGGTGAGCGGTGAGGAATATGCGCGAGCGCTGTTCATGGACAAGATGGAGCGCAAGTTTCCGCTCGGTCTCTCCCTCTCGCGCAAGGAAGTAGTATACGGCAACCTCGACTTCCTCAACGGCCGCAAGGGCGCGCATGTCAACATTAGCGGCATATCCGGCATCGCCACCAAAACCACGTACTCCACCTTTCTCCTGCACAGTCTGTTACACTGTGGGGCGCTGCACGACCCCACCAACACCCATGCCATCATCTTCAACGTCAAAGGCGAGGACCTGCTCTTTCTCGACAAGCGCAACAATACCCTCACTCCCGAGGACCTAGTTGAGTATGAGAAGCTCGGACTGCCGGCCGAGCCTTTCGATTCGGTACAGTTCTATGTGCCGCCGACCGAGACGCCGAGAGGACCGATCATGCCCAAGGTCGGCGCGCGTCGTGCCGACGAGGTCACCCCGTATTTCTGGACTGTCCGCAGCTTCTGCCGCGACAAGCTCCTCCGGTATCTGTTTGCCGATGCAGGGGAGGATTCGTCCCTGCTCTCGACCCTGGTCTACCAGGTCGAGCGCCGGCTGAGCGAGGCTGCTGAGGAGGCGGAGAAGCAGGGTCATGGGCCCGGGATATTTCTACGGACAGAAAAAAAGAGCAAGGGGGAAAAAGGAGCAGAAGAGGAACCAAACGAGGTCGGAGAAGAGAAAGAGGTCCGGGACTTCCCTTCCCTCCTGAAAGCGATCGAGGTCATCGCCGGCTCCACCGGCCAAGCGACCGGCACGGTCGGCGCGTTCATGCGCCGTCTCTATGGCACTGAGGACAAAATCTCTTACGTAATCCGTGACCCTGATGACACCGAGCCGGCGAAACACACTATCAACTGGCGCAATTCCCAGGTGACCGTAGTCAGCCTCACTGGGCTCTACGAGGTAGGCAAAAGTTTTGTGGTAGGTTCGGTGCTGCAACAGATTCAAAAAGAAAAAGAGGCCACCGGTTCGGCCGAGCCTTTGTGTTTCATCGTGGTCGATGAACTCAATCGCTACGCACCACGTGAAGGCTGGTCGCCGATCCGCGAGCGGCTGCTGGAGATCGCTGAGCGCGGCCGCTCCAGCGGCACCATCCTGATCGGCGCGCAACAGACGGCGTCTGAGGTCGAGCGGCGCATCGTCGCCAACCCAGCTTTTCGCGTGGTTGGCCGCCTCGATGCCGCCGAGGCCGAGCGGGCGGAGTACGGCTTTCTCTCACCCACCTTGCGCCAGCGGGCGACGATTCTCACCTCAGGCCGGATGATCGTGTCTCAGCCTGACATTCCGACGCCAGTGCCGGTGTGTTTTCCCATGCCGGCTTGGGCGACGCGGGCTGAAGAGGTAGAGAAACCGCCGCGAAACCTCAAACTTGCCCCACACAGACGGAGCGAAGACCTATGAAGTTTCTTCATACCTCAGACTGGCATGTCGGACGTACGATCCGTACGCGCTCGCGCCAGAGCGAGCATGAGGCGGTCTTTCAGGAAATCATTGCTATCGCGAAGGACCAACAAGTTGACGCGGTACTCATCAGCGGGGACATCTTCGAGCATCGCATCCCACCCGGGGGGGCGGAAAAACTCGTGGCGGAGACCTTAGCCGAGTTGGCCAGGGAGCGCATCGCGTCGATTGTCATCCCCGGGAATCACGACGACCCGGGCCGGCTGCGTGTCCTGAAGCCCTTGGGTGATATGGTGCAGGTGCACATCATCTCCGAGATTGACGATATCGCTTCCTTGGTGC
>JBGPOI010000335.1:0-5791 GCA_041487975.1 Binatia bacterium
AGATGCCTACGCTCGTATCTGCGCCGGCGCCTCTTTGGTCCAGATTTATACCGGTCTCATTTATGAGGGCCCGCTGCTTCCCCGTCGCATCGTTCGCGGCTTGCTCGACATTCTCACTGAAGAAGGATTCGCGCATCTGCGCGAGGCGATCGGCAAAAGTGTATAAACTGTCTCGACTCACCCGCAGGACCTGAGTACAATCCCGGCTGACAACACATTCACATCCCGAAAGGAGAACCGTTTATGGCAGCAGCGATTCCTGAGCAATACAAGGATCTCTTGCAAAAGAAAGCCTTCGCCCACCTAGGCACAGTAATGAAGGATGGCAGCCCGCAGGTTACCCCGATCTGGTTCGACTACGATGGCACCCACGTTCGCATCAACTCAGCCGAAGGGCGCTGGAAGGACAAGAACATGCGTACCCGACCGCGGGTGGCGCTGTCAATCCTCGACCCTGACAACCCGTATCGCTACATGCAAATCCGCGGCAAGGTTGTAGAGGTCACCAAAGAAGGCGCTGATGCCCATATCGACTCCCTGGCCAAGAAATATCTCGGCCAAGATAAGTACCCCTTCCGTCAGCCAGGAGAAGTGCGGGTGACGTACAAGATCGAGGTCGAGCGCGTGTCGACGATGGGATAACCTCATCTCGTCTTTTGACCGCTCACGCTTTCCAGTCTTACAAGGAAAAACCATGAAAGCGATGCGTGCTCCTCAGTTCGGCGGCCCGGAGCTACTCCGGCTCGAAGACGCGCCAGATCCGCAGGTGAAGGAAGGCCATGTTGTCATTCGCGTCAAAGCGACAGGCGTCAATCCCGCCGATCTGGTGCGATTATCAGGACGTTATCCGCAAACCTTGCCGCTTCCGTATATCCCTGGCACCGATGTCTGTGGAGAGGTCGAAGCCGTCGGCGCAGACGTGACCCATGTCCGGGTGGGTAACCGGGTATTCGGTCGTTCGTTGAACGGCGGCGGCTATGCCGAGAAAGCCAGTCTGCCCGGCAGTGAGACGATCCCACTGCCGGCAAACCTATCTTTTGCCGAAGGGGCTGCGATTCCCGTGCCTTTTTACACCGCCTACGTCGCCCTGCATCACAAGGCCGCGCTCAAGGCCGGAGAGACCGTACTTGTCTCGGCTGGCGGCGGCGGGGTCGGCGTGGCGGCGATCCAGCTTGCCAAAGCCGCAGGGGCCCGTGTATTCACCACGGTCGGCTCGCAGGAGAAGGCGGAAGGAACCAGAGCGCTGGGGGCGGATGTCGCGATCAACTATAAGACCCAAGACTTCGCCGCCGAAGTCCAGAAGCTCACCGACGGCAATGGCGTAAACGTCATCATTGAAAACGTGGCGACAGACAATTTCGCCAAAGACTTCGTCGCCCTGGCCCGCTACGGCCGTATCGTGCTGATCGGCACGGGGACCGGCAAAGCGCCGGAAGCGACGTTTGCGGTCAGCGCAGCCTTGATGAAAGACGCTACGATCCATGGCATGATCCTTGGCAATTCCGCCGCGTCGATTCCCGACATCGCCAATGCACTGACAGCGATGTTTGCTGTGGGCACGATCAAAGCCATCGTGCATAAGTCATACCTCTTGTCCGCGGCCCCCCAGGCGTTGCAGGACCTCCTTGCCGGGAAGGTCTTCGGCAAGCTTGTGCTCGTGCCGTAGCACGGCTAATACAAAGTTGCCCTTTGTTAGGGAATGCAAATCTGAATGGGAGAGTTTCATGAAGGCTTTTGAGATCAAAGACTCTTTCGGCATCGACGCCCTGAAGTTCTCCGAGCGGACCGATCCAACTCCTGGTCCCGGTCAGGTGGTCGTGAGGGTCAAGGCGGTCTCGCTAAATTACCGTGATCTACTCACCGTCAAGCACGGAGGCATGCGCAACCTGCGTCTGCCACTGGTTCCCTGCTCGGATGGCGCGGGTGAGGTGGTCAAGATTGGCCCAGGAGTCACCCGCGTTAAGCCAGGCGACCGCGTGGCCGGCATCTTCATGCAAACCTGGCTGACAGGAGAGGTGAACGCCTCCTACGGTCTCTCCGCCTTGGGCGGGGCAATCGACGGCGTGCTGGCCGAGCAGGTGGTCCTGCATGAGGATGGACTGGTACATCTCCCGGAGCATTTGTCGTATGAAGAGGCTGCCACCCTGCCTTGCGCCGCGGTCACCGCCTGGCAAGGGTTGGTCACCAAAGGTGAAATGAAAGCCGGCGACACGGTGCTGGTGCAGGGTACGGGTGGTGTCTCGATCTTCGCCTTGCAGTTCGCCGTTATGACCGGCGCACGCGTAATCATTACGTCCAGCAGTGATGAGAAGCTGGCGCGGGCCAAACAGTTAGGCGCTGCAGAAGTGATCAACTACAAAACCACGCCGGATTGGGATCGACGAGTGTTGGAGTTGACCGGTGGTGAAGGAGTCGATCATGTTGTGGAAGTGGGTGGCGCCGGAACCTTGGAAAAGTCCTTCCAGGCTGTCCGGCTGGGTGGCACGGTCAGTTTAATCGGGATCCTGACCGGAGCCGGTGGCCAGGTCAATCCTTTGCCCGTGCTCTCGAAAAGCATCCGGCTGCAAGGCATCTACGTGGGTTCACGCGAGATGTTCGCGACGATGAATCGCGCCATTGCCATGCATAAGATGCGGCCGGTGATCGACCGCGTCTTTCCTTTTACGCAGACGCGCGAGGCGTTCAAGCTCATGGAGAGCGCGACTCACTTCGGCAAGATCGTTATCGCCCTGTAATGCCTGACGCTTCCAGGAAGGCGGTGCAGCTATGAAACTGTATAATTTCTTTCGCAGCTCTGCTTCGTACCGCGTGCGCATTGCTTTTAACTTGAAGGGAGTGCCGTACGAGTATGTGCCGATCCATCTGCGCCGCGGCGGGGGCGAACAGTACACGCCCACCTACACAGTGCTCAATCCCCAAGGAATTGTCCCCACGTTGGAAGACAACGGCCGCGTCCTCACGCAATCGCTTGCCATCCTGGAGTACCTGGAGGAACGCTACCCCGAGCCGCCGTTGTTGCCGCGCGATCCCGCGGATCGAGCCACCGTACGGAGCATGGCGCTGGCCATCGCCTGCGAGGTCCATCCGTTGCAGAATTCGCGCGTGCTGAATTATGTCAAAGACACCCTGCACCACACCGAAGAAGAGCTGAATGCCTGGAGTCGGCACTGGGTCACTCTGGGGTTGACCGCACTGGAACAGATGGTGAGAGCCGTACCGAACCGTGGCGCTTTCTGCTTTGGCAATACGCCCTCACTCGCGGATCTCTGTTTGGTGCCACAGCTGGTCAACGCGCGACGCTTCGGCTGCGACCTGTCCGCCTGTCCAACGCTGGTGCAGATCGACGCCACCTGCCGCGCACTCTCCGCCTTTGCCAACGCGGCGCCAGAAAACCAGCCTGACGCGGAGTAGGCAGAATTACTCGGTTTCTGCACTTTCAGCGAATCTACAGAGGGTGGGGATTGCGCGTTTCTAGTTTTCCTTCGCGTGTTTCACCAAATCCGTGCCCGATCGCTTTCCGGACGTACCATCGGATCGCCAGGCTGACAACCGAAAGCCTGGGCAAACTCCGGCATATTTAACAGCGGACCGTTCACGCGCCAATTGTTGGGTGCGTGTGAGTTCATCAGCACCATAGAACGCAGAGCCTCAGGACGCACGTTCCAGCGCCACACTTGTGCCCAACCCAGAAAGAAGCGCTGCTCTGGCGTGAAGCCATCGGGCTTGGGGGAAAGTCTGCTGCGGAGAGTTTCCTCTAGCGCATGGTAGGCGACCGAGAGCCCTGCCAAGTCGGCAAGGTTCTCCCCCAGCGTGAGTTTTCCATTGATCTTGAGATCGTCCACCACAGAGTAGGCGTCGAATTGACGCACGATGGTTTCAGCTCTGGCGGTAAAACGTTCAGCGTCTTCCTTTGTCCACCAGTCGCGCAGGTTCCCTTTGGCATCGTATCGTCGTCCGCGATCGGTGAAACCATGTGAAATTTCGTGACCGATCACCGCCCCGATACCGCCGTAATTCACCGCCTCGTCCGCAGCTGCACTAAAAAAGGGCGGCTGCAGAATACCCGCTGGGACCACGATCTCGTTTCGTGCTGCGTCGTAGTAAGCATTGACTAACGCTGGCGGTATGGTCCATTCTGCCCGGTCTACTGGCTTCCCAATCTTTACCAGGTTGCGGCGGGTCTCAAAGGCAGTAGCACGGACAACATTGTCGTAGAAGGAGCCCTGGCTGATTGTGAGAGACGAGTAATCACGCCAGCGCTCGGGATAGCCGATCTTTTCTATCATGGCGTCTAGCTTGGCAAGAGCTTGAGTGCGTGTGGTGTCGCTTAGCCAGTCGAGCTTCTCAATTCTCGCGCGCAAGGCCGCTTTGAGATTGCGCACCACGGCGAGGGCACGCTGTTTTGCCTCCGCGCTAAAGTAACGGCTCACGTAGAGTTGCCCTGCCGCCTGCCCCAATAGAAGCTGGGTGTGAGAAACACAACGTTTCCAGCGCGGCAGCAGTTCCGTGCTCCCTTCCAACACTTGGGTCATCCGCTGTTGTTCCTCGACGAAGGCGTCAGAGAGATACGGCAGAGCGCGGAGCGCCACGTGCCATTTGAGATAGACCTGCCACTCGGCGAGCGGCACCCTGTCGAGCAAAGCCTCCACTGTTTGGAAAAACCCTGGCTGGCGTACGTTGAGGCGAATAATGGCGCCGAGCCTGCGTCGCTTGCAATATGCTGACCAGTCAAACGTCGGTGTCAACGCCTGCAGATCCGCCAGTTTCATGATGTGCATGACGTTGTCGGGGTTACGTTGGTCCACTAATGTCATCGACGCTTGAGCCAGCCGCGTTTCGATACTTATGACCACGTTCGCGTTCTTCGTTGCCTCGGCTTCTGACACCCCTAACAAAGTGAAGGTGCGACTGATGTGCTCGACGTACGCACGTCGCGTTTGTCCCGCGGCATCATCGCTGCGGGTATAGTAGTCCCGGTCTGGAAGCCCCAGGCCATCCTGGCTCAGGTGCGTGATAACGCTGGAGCTATCCTGCGGATCCGGTGCGGCGCGTAAGGAAAAGAGCGGGGCAAGCCCCTCGTCATGGAGGCGTGCGATCTCCGTTTGTAGCCCGGTCTGATCGGTGATGGCGTCGATGCGCGTAAGTGTAGAACCGAGCGGCGCCGCTCCTGGCTGCTCAACCTCGTCTGCCTTCATGCACGTAGCGTAGAAGACCCCCACTTTCTGCTCACTGGAGCCAGGATGGCGCTGGGTTGCTTGAGTCAGCAGGTCCCGGAACGCTTCATCATTGCGATTCTGCAACTCGTTGAAGCTTCCCCAGATGGGATAAGCGGCCGGAACAGGATTCCGCGCCACCCAGCCACCATTGGCGAACTGGTAGAAGTCCAGGCAGGCTGGGGTGCTGGTGTCCAAGTTGCGCGGGTCGAGGGCAGGATCAGATGCCTGGGCCAAAAGTGAAAGAGGTAGCAAGGCTACCGCAACTGCTGAAAGGACGACGGCAAGGTATGTCTTTAATTTCTCAAATCTGCCCATAGGGTGAGAAGAAGAGAGTTTTCTGTTATTTCTGCCTGGAAGCTCACCTGGAGTAAAGAAGAGACCAATGAAAAACTTAGAGCTAGTGGATGCTACCCTCAGTATAGGGTCGCCTCAAGACAATCACGATGAAAAACTTTGTCACTGCTGAAGCTGTGAGCGCATACTCCCAGTGCCCACGGAAAGCATTCCTCCTTCTTGACAGGGAAGACAGAGCAGAGCCTCATGAGCACGTACGCATTATCGAAGAGCAGGCGCAT